>JACKOQ010000005.1 GCA_024234215.1 Pseudomonadales bacterium | reverse complement strand
TAACGGCAAGGTCGTCACCAAGGAGCTGTTCCGGCAGATGTTGGCCGAAGAGCGCGAGGTGGTACGCAAGGAGATCGGCGAAGAGCGCTGGCAAAACGGCAAGTTCGAGCAGGCGACCCAATTGCTCGATCAGATCACCACGAGTGATGAACTGGTCGACTTTCTGACCCTGCCGGCTTACCAGCTTCTGGGCTGATGAGTTGAAACGATAACCTTCCGGTCGCTGACCGGGCCCTGTCCAACAACCCGAACTAGAGAGTGACGATGTCAAATTACAACCGTGTCGAAGAGATTGCCCGTATCGAACAGGATTGGAAAACCAATCCGCGCTGGAAAAACGTCAAGCGCACCTACAGCGCGGCGGACGTGGTCCGTCTGCGTGGTTCGGTCCAGGTGGAACACACGCTGGCCCGCCGTGGTGCCGAAAAGCTGTGGAAGCTGGTCAACGGCGCCGCTGCCGAAAAATTCGGCAAGGACTATGTCAACTGCCTCGGCGCGCTGACTGGTGGCCAGGCCGTCCAGCAGGTGAAGGCGGGCATTCAGGCGATCTACCTCTCCGGCTGGCAGGTCGCCTCCGACAACAACAGCGCCCTCTCGATGTATCCAGACCAGTCGCTCTACCCGGTCAACTCGGTGCCGACGGTGGTCTCACGCATCAACAACTCCTTCAGCCGTGCCGATCAGATCCAGTGGCAGAAGGGTGTCAACCCGGGCGATGCCGGCTACATCGACTACTTCGCGCCGATCGTGGCCGATGCCGAAGCCGGTTTCGGCGGCGTGCTCAATGCCTATGAACTGATGAAGGCGATGATCGAAGCCGGTGCGGCCGGTGTCCACTTCGAAGACCAGCTTGCCTCGGTGAAGAAGTGTGGTCACATGGGTGGCAAGGTGCTGGTGCCGACGCAAGAGGCCATCCAGAAGCTGATCGCCGCGCGTCTGGCAGCCGACGTGCTGGGCGTGCCGACGATCGTTCTGGCTCGCACCGATGCCAATGCGGCCGACCTGCTGACCAGCGACTGCGACGAATATGACCGGCCGTTCGTGGTCGGCGAGCGCACCGCCGAAGGCTTCTACCGCACCCGCGCCGGCATCGACCAGGCGATTGCCCGTGGTCTGGCCTATGCTCCTTATGCCGACCTGCTCTGGTGCGAGACCGCCACCCCCGATCTGGCCGAGGCGAAGAAATTTGCCGAAGCCGTGCGCAAGGCGCATCCGGAACAGCTGCTGGCCTACAACTGCTCGCCGTCATTCAACTGGAAGAAGAATCTGGACGATGCCACCATCGCCAAGTTCCAGCGTGAACTGGCGGCCATGGGCTACAAGTACCAGTTCATCACTTTGGCCGGTGTGCACAGCATGTGGTACAACATGTTCGACCTGGCCTACCGCTATGCCCGCGAAGACATGTCGGCCTATGTCGAGCTGCAGGAGACCGAGTTCGCCGCTGCCAAGCGTGGCTACACCTTCGTGGCACATCAGCAGGAGGTGGGAACCGGCTACTTCGACGACGTCACCACCGTGATCCAGGGCGGCAGCTCATCGGTGACCGCGCTGACCGGTTCGACCGAAGAGCATCAGTTCTGATCATTCGCTGCGGTTGACAGGGTGGAGGTTCCGCTCTGTCAACGCACCAACAGAAACCCCCGCTTCGTAGCGGGGGTTTCTGTTTTCAGTCCAGCAGAAGCGGTTACTTCAGGAAGGGTGGATTCAGTGCGGCGGCAGGGATTTTGCCATCGGGTGGCCAGGAGGTGACCCCCTCTTCGAGCGGGATTTGCAGGCTGAGCAGCAGTTGCGAGAAGAGCCGCCAGTTGCCGATCGCCAGCACCAGTTCGACCCGCTCCTGTGGCGTGGCCAGGTGGGTTTCGATCAGCTTCCAGGTCGAGCTGGAGATGGCGCCCAGTTGCAGGGTGTCGTCGGTCGCCTGAAGCACGGCGCGATCGGCTGCCGTCAGGTTGGTGGCCGACTGCCAGTCACGCACGGCCAGCACCTCCTCTTCGCTCAGGCCGAACATCAGCGCGACCCGCCAGTGCTGGGTCCACTCGTAGTTGGAGCCGGTGACCCAGCCGAGGCGCATGATGATCAGCTCGCGCAGGCGGGCATCGAGTACATTGCCTTCGAACAGCAACCCCATCAGCAGGTTGCCGACATTCTTCGCCAGCGTGGGATGCTGCAGCAGCACGCGAAAGACGCTGAGGGGACACAGCGACTCGCTGAGACCGATTTCGGCTCCCCGTTTTTGTGCTTCCTCGATCGACAGCATCGGCACGCGGGGGATGGGGGTCAGGTTCGACATGGCAGGCTCTCCTTGGTTGTTATTATGGTCCTTGAAGCAAGGCACTTGGCTTTTTATCCTAACCGGCAAGCCAACCTTGGACAACTTGTTTTGGTCATGTCCTTTATGGTTTGATTCGGCGGCTTTTCATTGCCAGGAACCGATAACAACAATCCAAGGAGTGAGTCATGACCTTACCCAGAACCAGTTTCGCCATGGTGCAGACTGCGGCACGCACACTGGAAGGGCGGGAGATTCCGATTCCGGCCATCAGCGACGATTCAGCCATTCTGCGCATCGAGGCCTGCGGCATCTGCGGCAGCGACTATGAGCAGTATGAAGGTGCGCTCAGCGTGCCGATGAATGTGATTCCCGGTCACGAGCCACTCGGTGTGATTGCTGCGATTGGCGACAAGGCGGCCAAACGCTGGGGTGTCGATGTCGGCGACCGGGTCGCCGTCGAAACCATGCTGGCCTGCCATTTCTGCGAGAACTGTCTGGCCGGCCGTTACCACCTCTGCAACAGCCGTCGCATCTACTCCTACATTCCGCTCAGCGACGCACCGGGTCTGTGGGGTGGTTATTCGCAATACATGTACCTCGACCCCTGTTCGGTACTGCACAAGATGGATAAAAAATTGCCGCCGGAGATCGCGGTGATTTTCAATCCGCTCGGGGCCGGCTTTCGCTGGGCGGTGGAGATGCCGCAGACCCGCATCGGTGACACGGTGGTGATCATGGGGCCGGGGCAGCGCGGGCTTTCGAGCGTGCTGGCCTGCCGCCAGGCCGGGGCGGGCACCATCATCGTCACCGGTCTGGCAGCCGATGCGAAGAAAATGGAGGTGGCCCGCGCCTTTGGTGCCGACCACACCATCGATGTGCAGAACGAGAATGCCGTCGAACGCATCCAGCAGATCACCCATGGCCGTGGCGCCGACGTGGTGGTGGATGTCACCTCCTACGCCACCCAGCCGGTGGTGGAGGCGCTGAGTTACTGCAAGAGCGGCGGCACCATCGTGCTGGCCGGCATCAAGGGATTCAAGCCGATTCCCGACTTCATCTCCGACATGATCGTGGTCAAGGAGATCACCGTCAAAGGCGCGATCGGCGTCACCAGCAGCGGCTACCGCAGCGCCATCCAGCTGATCGAATCGGGCAAGGTACCGTTGCAACTGATGCACACCCATGACTTTGCCTTGCAGGATGCGGAACTGGCGATCAAGACTCTGGCCCGTCAGGTACCGGGCGATGAATCGATCCACTCCTGCCTCATTCCAGAATTTTGATTGAAAACAATTGATGACAAGGAGTTTCGAATGAGTTTTGTAAAAGAGTGGCTGGAGGGCGCGCCCTACAACAGAACACTGGGCGTCGAGCAGGTCAGCCTCAGCGACGACCTGCTGGTATTGCGCCTGCCATTCAATGAGGCCAACACCAATCCCGGCGGTGCGCTGCATGGCGGCGTGGCCGCCTCGCTGTCAGTGATCGGCGGGCAGGGGGTGGTGCGTGCGGCACTGGGGGCGGAGTCCGGGCCCTGGCACACGGCAGGTGCGCAGATCAACTATCTGGCCGCGGCCATCAACGAGGGAGTGCTGGCCAAGGCCCGGCTGCTGCGCAGGGGCAAGGAGCTCTGCTTTGTCGATGTCGCCATCGAAACCGAGGCCGGCAAGCCGATTGCTCAGGCCAATCTGGCAATGCGCGGCCGTTTTGGCGCCGCAGCTGCGCAACTGCGTCGCGCCAGCGGCGATGATGGGCTGGTGGAACCGGGTCCGATGGGCAGCCACATCGGTGCGATCTCTTTCATCGGCAACCGCGGCATCAAGGTCGAATTGATGAAAGAGGGGCGCTCGCGGCTGGTGATGCCCTACCGCGAAGACAATGGCGACCTGCATGGCGTGCACGAAGGGGCGGCGATGGCACTGTTCGACACCACCGGCGCGATGGCGGCCTGGGCCGAGACTGGTCCCGGTCCTTACAAGGCCTCCACGCCGGCGATTCAGATGCAGATGCTGGCGCCGCCACCCAAGGCCGATCTGATGGCCTATGGCCGGGTGGTACAGCGTGACAATGAGCTGTTCTGGAGCGAGGTCGAGGTGGCCGAGCAGAAGAGTGGTCTAGTCTGTCTGCGCGGTACGGTCTTCTATCGCATCGTAACCTGAGTCGAAGGCCACCGCATTCCGTGCGGGATGCGGTGGCCATTTTTATTTCACGGATATCAAAAAATCTTCATCTTGATGATAAAAAACAAAATATATAAAAATCTGTTCTGGATCGCCGTTGCCGTGGTGGGCGCCTTCGCTTTCGGTGGACTGGCGCTGCACCGTGGTGAGTCGATCAACGCGCTCTGGTTGATCGTGGCGGCGCTCTGCATCTATGCCATCGGCTATCGTTTCTACAGTGCCTGGATTGCCACCAGGGTGCTGGTGCTCGACGAGACCCGGCTCACCCCGGCCGAACGGCTGAAAAATGGCCGCGACTTCATGCCAACGCAGAAATGGGTGCTGTTTGGCCACCATTTTGCCGCCATCGCCGGACCGGGCCCACTGGTCGGCCCGACCTTGGCGGCCCAGTTCGGCTACCTGCCCGGCACGCTGTGGATTCTGATCGGCTCGCTGCTGTGTGGCTGCGTGCAGGACATGGTGATTCTGTTCTGCTCGACTCGGCGCGATGGCCGCAGTCTCGGGCAGATGGCGCGCGACGAATTGGGGGCCATTGCCGGCGTGGCTGCGTTGATCGGTACCTTCATGATTCTGGTGATCCTGATCGCGGTGCTGGGGCTGGTGGTGGTCAATGCGATGAAGCACAGCCCCTGGGCCACCGCGACGGTGGCGGCGACCATTCCGATTGCGATGCTGGTGGGGCTCTACATGCATGGCCTGCGACCCGGCAAGGTGCTGGAAGGGAGCCTGATCGGCGTCGCGCTGCTGCTGTTTTCGGTGATCGGCGGCGGCTGGATCGACCAGTTGCCGGCAGTGCGCGGTTATTTCGACTGGAGTGGTGCTGATCTGGCGTGGGCGGTGATCATCTATGGCTTTGCCGCCGCGGTGCTGCCGGTCTGGCTGCTGCTGGCGCCGCGGGATTACCTCTCCACCTTCCTCAAGCTGGGAACGGTGTTCATGCTGGCGATTGCGGTCGTCTTTCTCGCCCCCGAGATCAAGATGCCGGCCGTGACCCGCTTCATCGATGGCTCGGGTCCGATCTTTGGCGGCACGCTGTTCCCCTTCGTCTTCATCACCATCGCCTGTGGCGCCATCTCCGGTTTTCACTCACTGGTCGCCTCCGGCACCACGCCGAAGATGATCGAGAATGAGCGACAGATCCGCCTGGTCGGCTATGGCAGCATGATGCTGGAGTCGTTCGTCGCACTGATGGCGATGATTGCGGCAACCATGCTCGACCCCGGCGTCTATTTCGCCATCAACACCGCGGCCGGGGTGGTCGGCAATACCCCAGCCGCCGCCGTGGCCACCATCAGCAGCTGGGGCTTTCCGGTCACCGTCGAGCAGATGCAGAATCTGGCACAGCAGATGGGTGAAAGCTCGCTGTTCGGCCGCACCGGCGGTGCGCCTTCACTGGCGGTCGGCATGGCCACCATTTTCAATAGCGCCTTTGGCAGCAACCTGCTGGCGCTGTGGTACCACTTTGCCATCATGTTCGAGGCGGTGTTCATTCTGACCACGCTCGATGCCGGCACCCGGGTGGGGCGCTTCATGCTTCAGGATCTGCTGGGCAACCTGTGGAAGCCGCTGGGCCGGACCTCCTGGACACCCTCGGTACTGCTCAGCTCGGCGCTGGTGGTGGCGGCCTGGGGCTATTTCCTGCGGGTCGGCGTGCTCGATCCCAACGGCGGCATCAACATTCTCTGGCCGCTGTTTGGCATCTCAAACCAGATTCTGGCCGCCATCGCCCTCTGCGTCGCCACCGGCATTCTGGTCAAATCGGGACGCGTTCGTTATGCGTGGGTGACTGGGTTGCCGCTCACCTGGCTGACGCTGATCACCAGCAGCGCCGCCTGGGAGAAGATCATGAGTGCCGATCCGCGGATCGGCTTTTTCGCTGCGGCCAATGACATGGCCGGCAAGCTGGCGGCCGGCCTGCTGTCACCGGAACGGGCGGCGGTGGCACCGCAACTGATTCTGAATCAGCGCATCGACGGCTATCTGACCCTCTTCTTTGCCCTGCTGCTCTGGGTCATTCTGCTCGACATGCTGCGGGTGGTCTGGCGGGTGCTCAGTCAGCGCAGGGTGCCGCCGTCGACCGAGACCGTTTACCAGGCGCGCACTGGCGCCGGATGAGTCGCGATGCAGGCAGATGACAGAAAAACGGAGGGGCGGATCGCCCGCTGCTGGGCGGCAGTGCGGCAGTGGAGTGGCGATGATGCCTACGAGCGCTATCTGGCGCACCAGCGGCTGGCGCATCCCGATGCAGCGCCGCTCGATCGGCGCGCCTTTCATCGTCACTACCAGCAGCAGCGCTTCAGCGGCGTCAACCGCTGCTGTTGAAACCGTTTTTGTGATCTCGCGCGCTGCGCAGTTCGAGGCTCGGTCAGGGCAGGTAAAAAGCAGGCGATCGGGCGCCGGGACGCCCGACCGCTTCACGCCTCACTCGATCGCATAGCGCCAGGGCTGTGCGGGTTGCTCGGCGGTTTCATCCAGCGTCCACAGCGGCTGGCTCAGCTCTTCGCCAATGTCCTTGTAGACGATGCGCAGTCGCGAGCCAATGCCGACCTGACGAACCATTTCGGGCAGCGCCAGATCGCCATCAGGTGTCGCCAGATTGCCCATGATCCGCAGTGCCTCATGTTCGCTCGGCACCCCTTTTTGGGTGTCGAGTTCCACCAGCATGATCATGTAGGGGGTGTGGTTGCGAAAGGCCGGCTGAATGGCGTGGTGCACCTCGCCATAGGAGTAGAGGGTGCCTCGCCCTTCGACCGGCTTCCAGGTCGATTCGAGACAGGCGCACCAGGGGCAGGCGGTGGTGGGTGGGTAGCGCAGCAGGTTGCACTCATTGCAGGCTTGCAGATGAAGCTGATGGCTGGCGCAGTGTTTGAAAAAGGCACGGCTCTCACTGTCGAGATCATCGATGTAGACCGGCATTCCGAGATATTCGCCTTGTGCTGGCATGTCGTTGTTCTCCCTGTCAGATGTTCGTCATTACCAGTGCCGACCCCTGCCCGGGTGTCGCCCAGCCCAGGTTGGCGGTCAGATCGACCTTGCGGACCTGGCGACAGCCCCCTTCACGGTAGTCGTAGCTGTGCTGGCGCTTGCCGTCGGGCCCGATCGGGCAGCTGTCGTCGGCATCGTGACGCAGCTGCCGGACATTCTCGATCACCATCGCGATGCCATGGGTGTAACCCTCGCAGAGGTGACCGCCGCTGGTGTTGTTCGGACGGCGCCCGCCGAGGCGCATGGTGCCGTTCGAGACATAGTCGCCCCCCTCGCCCTTCTTGCAGAAGCCATAGTCCTCGAGTTGCAGCAGCGTGGTGAAGGTGAAGGCGTCGTAGGAGCCGGTGACGTCGATCTCTTCCGGCGTGACGCCGGCATTGGGGAAGAGAATCTCCTTGGCGTAATAACCGGCCACCCGGCTGATCGGTCCGTGCTGGAAGTGGTTGTCACCACGCGGTTTGCAGCAGCGGCCGACCACCGAGAGGATCTTGGCCGGGGTGTGACGGCAGTCGCGGGCGCGGTCGATGCGGGTGACGATGATGGCGGTGCCGTTGTCGGTCTCGACACAGCAGTCGAGCAGATGCAGCGGCTTGACGATCATCCGGCTCGACAGCACATCATCCACCGTCACCCGCTGCTTGTAGTAGGCCTTGGGGTTGTTGCTGGCGTTTTCGGCGTGGATCACCTTGACCATCGCCACCTGTTCGGGCGTGGTGCCATATTCATGCATGTGGCGCATGAACGAAGGGGCGAACATCTGCCCGGCGCTCATCCAGCCATTGCCGCGGCTGAACAGATCTTCACCCCCGAGTGGCGCCACCGTGCCTTGCCGGTTGGTGCCACCGATGCGCACCTGGCTGAAGCCATTCATGGCGCGGAAGATCGCCACCGTCTTGCACATGCCCGCCTCGATCACGCCGATGGCGATGCCGATCAGCGCCTCGATGCTGGAGCCGCCACCGATCACGTCCATGTAGAAGTTGAGCCGGATGCCCAGATCTCCGGCCAGCGTGGGTGAGGGGGTCGAGTCGTTGAAGCCATACGAGAGCATGCCGTCGATGTCGCTCGGCTTGAGTCCGGCATCGACGATGGCATTTCTGATTGCATGGGTGCCCAGCGAGCGGGTGGTGCGGCCGGAGCCACGGGTGTAACCAGTCTCACCCACGCCAACGATCGCATATTTGCCACGCAGGTATTTTTCGCTGCTGGCGTCGATGGTGGATTGCACCATGGTCTCTCCTCTCCTTGTGTGATTATTGTTGGCGCAGCTTAACGCGGCGATGCCCGGTTTGTCATGGCGACATGGCACAAAAAATTTGCAATGGCCGGCTGATGTCCAGCCATGGGACAGGCTGCCATTCGTGGCGCCTCGTCACTGGGTCTCGCGATAGAGAATTCGGATGGTCAGGGCATGGGTGGCTGCCGTGAGCTCCACCGGCATGGCCGGAAACGGGCTGGCCGCCTTGAGGTCGGCCAACGCCTGCGCATCGAGCGCGGCATGGCCGCTTGATTCACTGACCCGCCCTGACAGCAATCTTCCTTCACGGTTCAGCTCGACAGCCAGTGTCACCCGGCCCGCACCGATACTGCCTTGGGTGCTCTGCTTGCTCTGATGCTCGGCAAGCCACAATCGGACGCGGTTGTCATAGGCTTCGCTCAATCGGGCAATGTCGATGCCCGTGGCAACGGGTGCCGCCGGCGGCGGTTCGCTTGCGGTGGGCGCGGCCTGCTCGGGCGGTGGAGCAGGTGGTGACGTTGCCACGCGCCTGGCTTTTGCGGCGGGCGGTGGGGGTTTCGCTGCCGCCACTGCAGGCGCGGGTGGGGCTGCGGTCTTGGCAACGGCTTCGGCGAGGCTGGGCAGGAAGGCTGGCTTCACCACCGGATCGGGCGGTGCATTCAGCACAATCTCCAGACGGGGCGATGGCGGCGATGGGGTCACCGGTTTGGGTGGTTGGGTCAACATCCCCTGCAGCCACAGCAGACTGATCGACAGGCAGAAGGTGCCCACCAGGGCCGGGAATGGCCAGCGTTTGAAATGGGGAAGCGTCACCTCAGGTCGATCATGGCGGATCGACAGCGCGGCCAGCGGCAAGGTTTCATCACAATTTTCTGTTTTGACAAGCGAAAGCAGCAGCCCGGCATGCTGGTACTCCTCCAGCATCTGCTCCAGTTCAACGCGCTGATCCGCCGTGGCGAGCAGCAGCGGGACCACCGAGAAGAGCTCATCGCTGACCCGCCGCTCACTGCAGTTGCACAGGCTGGCGAGATTGCGGATCACCTGTCGCTGGTTCAGGCCGTCGGCCAGTTGCCCCTCGAACAGCAGGGCATGACGTCCAAGTTGCCTCCGGGGTGCAGCCGGGTTCTGCATCAGCACCGCCTGACTCAGCTGCGGCGCAGCCTCCTCGATCGGTGCGTAGTGGGCAAAGACGAAGTCGATCTCGTCGATCTCGGCACTCTTTGCATCGTCCTGCCGCAGATCGATCGACAGCCCCGCGCAGATCAGGGTCTGGCGAAAGTGCTCAAGAAAGGCAAGGTCGCCACCGCGCTTGATGATCAGCGGTTTGATGGCGAACAGCTGGTCGATCAGGCTGTCGGCATCGCGGTTGGTCAGTTGGGTGAGTCGATCGAGCACCTCGCGCCGTCGACAGCCCGGTGCCAGCTCACCCTGGAACAGCAGCAGATATTGAGGATCGGCCATCACCGGTGACGAAATGCTCCAGTCAACGCAAGGTGCGCGGCCGTTGCAGTGCGTTGAGGTCGAAGTCGTGCTCGGAGAGCCCGACGTTGAAGCGATAGCCGCTCCACTGCAGTGTGGTGCGCACGGCGGTCAGATGGTTCACCAGCTCCATGCGCCCGGCACGCCAGAAGCGGTCGTCGTACTGCTGGTAGTCGAACAGCGTCAGAGTCTTGACCAGGGTGTCATGGCGGTCGTAGTAGTCGATCTTGACCGGATAGTAGTGCGCCTTGTCGACCCAGGTGACCAGCTTGCCGTTGCTGGAATAGGGGTATTTTGGGCGACGCACCACGATGTAACAGTCATGTCCGGAGAGCTTCTCTTCGCCAAGAAAGCCGTAGTCATAACGGTCGATGTTCTGCAGGCTCAGGTCTTCGAAGTTGAGATCGGTGCCGGCGAAGGGTGTGCCGATGTGGTTCTGACTGACCCGCCGGACCTGTTTTTGCGTGGTGTCGAACAGCCACTGGTCATCCAGTCCGGTGGGATTGGAGATGGTCAGCAGCGCCATGCCTTTCTGATCATCGGGGTTCTCCATGATCATCATGCGCCGGTCACTGCTGTTCTCACGCTCCAGAAACCGCATGTGGACCCGTCTTACATGCTCGCTGCCGTCAGCCGTGCGGATGGTGGCCTCGAGCTCGGAGACGCCATCGACATAGCCGCGGCCACCAAACCCCAGTGTTGCGCCATTGCGGTTGTCCATCTCGGAGTAGACCACCAGACCCTTGGCGGTCGGATCGAGCCCGGCGGTCAGATCCTTCTGCGTCTGACAGACGATGGTGCCTTCGACCACTTCGCACTGCCGCTCAGCCGCCATCACCGGCAGCGACAGCAGCGCACAGCAGAGTGCGAATGAGACGAGTGGGGCGCAGGTCAGCCGGGAGATCCGCTGCATTGTTCAATCCTTTATCGATCGGTCGGGTCGAGATGGGGGAGAGGTCGACGTTGCCATGAAAGCATAGGTCGATCACAGCGGCTTGTCGACGTGGTGCGGACAGCGTCAATGGCCGGTTTCGCTTCAGACTTTGGCGTGCACAGCGGCTTGCTTTCTCGCCCGCCGTGAAGCCCAGTCCATGCGTCCTCATGCCATTTGGTCGCCTGTCAGGCCGACGCACCCTCTCGATGGCTACGAGTTGGAACCGGTCGAATGCCCGGACGTGATGGAAGAGGCGTTCACAGGTTGCTTTTCGGGCCGATGCGGGAGGCGCTGGTGTTGCCAGGACGACCGGCGACGCGAGGCTGTTTCTTTGGCTGGAGTCGTCCATGGGAAGTGCGGCGGCGACCGACAACGACATGCGCAACCAGCGCGGGCGGCAGTGCCAGACCGACGACCCAGTGCAGCAGCGGCAGCCAGGCGGCGTTGTCGTCGGTGGCGAAGTAGTACAGCGCATAACCGGTGGCGGCGAGCCAGGCGTTCAGGGTGAACATCGCCATTCCGCTGCGGTGATTCTGCTTGCGGCTCCAAGCCAGTCGCATGTGATGGGTTGCGAGCGAGCCGACGGCGATCAGCGCGAGCATCGCGGTGAAGCCATGCAGGCGCAACGCCCACTTTTCCAGCGGGTGCGGCGTTGGACCGAAGTCGCCTTCGATGGCGAAGAAGTAGTGCGACAGCAGCCAGAGCGCACCGCTCATCCACAGCAGCGCAAAGACCAGGTAGATCAGTCGCTTGTGCGTGCTGGAAAGGCGGATGACCGGCTGGCTCATGGCTGCGTCTTTTGGGCTGGGCAGATGGATCAGAACTGGTAGCCGACACCGAGGTTGAAACCGTTCTGGTTTTTGTCGTCGTCGTTATCCTGCCACTGGTAGTCAGCCTTGAGCACCACATCGGGGTGTGGCCAGTAGTTCACCCCGGCATCGGTCTGCCGTTTTTCGCTGGCCGTCCCGGCGCCAGCCGCGTTGTCCCACAGGTTGTAGCGTGCGAACAGGCCCCACTGTTCGTTGAGCTTGAATGAGGGTTCGATGTAGCCGCCGAACTGCTCATCCGCGCCGATCGCGGCCGGACCGCTGCCTTCGAGAGTCCAGCGCGCGTACAGCGCCTTGAGGGTGAAGGGGCCGTGGTTGAACACACCATCCACTTCAAACAGGTTGGCGCTGCCGGCGGTTGCGTCCAGGTTCTGGGTGATGTCGCTCTGATGCTGGAAGGCGGCAGCCAGTGACAGCCCGGGCAGGCCGCTCCACTTCAGGCGTGCAGTGTAGGCGATCTCCTCGGCACGCGCCTCGCTGGTCTTCTGGCGGCCATCGCGTGGCTTGTAGCCCTTCGCCGCCGTGGTGGCAAGCCCCTCGTGAATGGCGATGTCGTAGCCGAAACCGGAGCCGAGGTCGCCTGACAGGCCGGTGCCGCCGGCCCACCAAGTGGCGGGGATGATCTCTCTCTCGATCGGATTGCGCTCGGTGCCATAAAACACCGGTGGCTCATGCGTTTCATTGATGAGGCCGATCGGGAGCAGGAACAGACCGGCCTTGGCGCGGTGATGGGTGTTGAGGTCGAACTCGACGTAGGCCTGTTCGAGTTCGATCTCGCCTTTCTCGCCCTCCCCGGAGATGCTGTGTTCGAGTTCGAGTTCAGAGAAGAAACGCGTGCGTTCGTTGAATTGGTGGCCGAAGAACAGCACAAAGCGGTGCAGGTCGATCTCTTCCTTGTCGGACGCCCCGCCTTCGCCGTCGAGGTTGTTGTAGTGCAACTCACCATAACCGCCGATGCGGCTGTTTTCCGCCCAGCCGGCGCTTCCGGAAGGTTTGGCCTCTTCCTGAACGGTGTCGACTCGCTGCTCGGTGGCCTTTTGCTGACGCTTCAGCAGCTGATTTTCGGCCTCGAGCGCATTGAGGCGCGCTTCCAGTGCTTTCAACCGTGCTTCGGTGTCCGCGTCGGCGGCCAGCGTGGGCAGCGCCAATGTGGCGGCAAGCGAAGCCGCGAGCAGGGTGGGGGCAAGGTGGGTTTTCATCAGAACTCCAGGTCAGTTGAGAGCGGTGACCGGCTGGGGACGTTGCCCGTGGCCGGCGATTGGAGTGGCAGAACGAACGGCGGCATACACAGTTCGCCAGCCCTTCGCATCGCCGAGGTGCAGACCCTCGGCATCGAACAGGATCGCTTGTGCGCCATGGTGGGCGAGCCGTGCGGGCGCGTGTTTCGGGTCTGCGGCAACGATCTTGGTCAGGGCGTCGGCGGTGAGGCAGTCGGCAGCGAGCACGGTGACGCTTGATGCGCGGCACAGCGGTGTGCCATCCGCCGGATCAATCAGCTGGCCGGGTTGGAAGTAATCGGCCGAGGTCGCAGCGGCACCGCATGTGATCTGCGCGAGCCGCAGCAGGCGGGTAGGTTGTGTGGGATCGCGCAGCTCGAGTGGAATCGGCGTGTGGCCGAAATGTGCAAGATCGCCACCGGCGTTGACGGTGGCGGCGGCGACGCCGGTGCTGCGGAGCGCGGCGAGCGCCTGATCGACCGCATGGCCCTTGGCGATGCCCGAAAAATCGAGCAGCAGCGGAACCTGAAACCGCACACGTTCGCCATCGAATTCGATCGCGCGCCAGTTGCCATTGGTCTTTTCAGGAAATCCGGCGTGGCGTGGCAGCCGGCCTGCTGCAACCAGCCGCCCACCGACGCAGGGGTCGAAATTGCCGTCGCCAAGCCGGGCGAAGTCGAGTGCGGCTGCGAGCACGGCGGCGAAGTCGGGTGACAGACCCACCCAGTCGGTTTGTGCCATGCGGTTGACGTGGGTCAACTCGGAGTCGGGCGACTGAAAGCTCAGCGCCGCGTGGATTTCGGCAATGCGCCCGAAGGCGTCATCACACGCGCTGCGCAGTCGCATTGCGTCATCGCCTTCGACCTGGATATCAACCAGCGTGCCGAGCCAGGGCTGTGCGCGGCGCACCTTCACTTCAGCACCGCCTGATGAATCGCCAGCACGCGGCGCACACCCTCGGTGATGTGTTTGCACGAGAGCGTGGCGCCACTGATGTTCTGGACGTCGTCACCGAGCTTCAGCGTCGCGCCATGACGTTTTCCGGTGAACTGCGCGCGCCATTTCGGGTTGATGATTTCGCGGCCATGGGTCTCGCGGTAGTCGAGAATCTCGACGCCACGCACCGCGCCGCTGGCATCGAGCGCAACGGCGTAGGTGATGAACTCGTGCTTGCCGTACACCTCGTCCCGCACGAACCAGCCGGCGGGTTTGCCACCCACCATCACCTGCCAGACCGGCTGCTCGGCGTGGCGCATCTTCACGCCGGTGGCGCTCTCAACCGCTTCCTTTTGCGCATCGTCGAGTCGCACGAAATGCGGGATGAACAGGTTTGCTTTCGGAAACATCAGCTTTTGCGCTGCCTCCGTCGTCATGTACTGCACGGCAAGCGCAGGCACCGGCGCCATGAGCGGCACGCAGGCAGCGGAAAAAATCAGCCAGTTTGGAGTTTGCGACACGACGTGATCTGCCTCAAAAGCTGTTTTGCCGTTTGCTTGCCGTTAATATAAACAAGAATCATTCTTGAATACAAATAAAATCTGTTCTTATATGCATGGCAATCTCAGCCATGGGCTGTCATTGAAATGGATGGAAAACCTCCTTTCGAGTCCACGGCGAGCGGTTTGCCAAGCGCAGGCAGCTGCGCGCGACCGTGTTCGAGTACATCGAGGTTGATTGCAATCGAATCCGCCGGCACAGCGCCAACGGCTATCTCAGCCCGGAAGCGTTCGAGGCGGCCAAAGCCGCTTGGCAATGTATCCGGCGATGGCGGGCAAGTTCATTGCCCCTCAGGCATAACGGTCGATCAGTGCGCCTTCGCGCAGTGAGCGTGACTGAAGCATGGGCTCTTCGGTGGTGGCTGGGTTTTCACCTGCAATGGGATGCCAACCTTCACGGCGTGACTCCTGTTGGGCGCTGCCGCGGCCACCCCCATCGTCGACCTGGCTGTGGGCCAGTTGCATCCCTTGCTGCTGAAACAGATCGCGCAGTCGGTCGAGGCTGCCTTCGATGGCTTCGCGCACCTGGTGGTGGGGGCTGATGAACTGCACCTGCGCCTGATCCTGATGGATCTGAATGCGCACCTGCAGTGCGCCCAGCTCGGGCGGGTCGAGCTGAATCTCTGCATAGTGGAACTGGTTCTTGCTTGCCCAGAGAATGCGCTCGGCAAACCCATCGACCCAGGTATCGCCATCGAGGTTGAGCGGCTGCTCCATCAGGAGCCTGGCGGGTGGCAACTCAGCCTTGCCTGTCATTGCGGTGTCGCCAGGTGAATTGTGCAGGAAGGGCGGTGCCAGCGACGTCATGGCCGTTCCAGTCAGATTGGCCGTCCCATCAGGGCTGGCGGAGCCGATGGATTGCGCCAGCGGTGTGACAGCCTGGGCATCGGCGGTCGGTGCCGGGTCTTCATGACCGGCGCCGGGCATCATCGCCAACAGGTTTTTCAGTTCGTCCATGAATTGCCGTTCGGCCCCACTTTGACTGGTTTCGCTCAGCAGACCGCTCGAATGAGTCGGCTCGGAGGTCTTCTGCATTCCGCTTTCAAATCGTAACAGAGAGGCCGGATCGGTGGCCGTGCTTGCTTCATTTTCATTGGCTTGGCGTTCAACGGCCAATGCTGTGGTTGTCAGCGGCGTTGTCGGCGGCAAGAGTGTGCCGATGAACGGCAAGCTCAGACCGTCGCCCGACGGCTCCTTGTCGCTCTGCGCAGGTTGTATGTTCTCTTCGGAGGCGACTGTGCCACCCGCAGTGGCTTCAGTGAGGGTCTCTTCCACCAGCGTCAGCAGCGGTTCCGAGCTTGGCTGCTGCGGTTGGACTGTGCCCTGTTTCGTTGTCATGGCCCCAGATTGGGTGGCGCCAGCCGCGTTCATCGGGCCGAGCTGACCCTGCAATGCAGCCATCAGGGCCTGAAAATCAGCCGTTGCGCTGCGGCCATCGCCAGTCGGGGCGGCATTCGGCGACTCTGAGCTGATCATGACGGTGCTTTGTGCAGTGGCCTGCACCGCCGGCATGGTGGACAGGTCGATGGTGGGCAGATTCATCTCGACTCCCTGCAGTGACGATTGGACGTACACAGCAAGATCATTGCCAGAAATCGGGAGTGCGCGGCGCTCGGCTCAATCCGGTTTGACGGGTGACTGACCGGCGGCCTCGCGCAGCCGGGTACCACGCATCGCCTGGTCGATCTGTCGCTCGAGTGCCATCAGATCGGGGATGGCATAGCGTTCACCCTCCACCAGTGTCATGGCACCGATTCCGGCATCGGATGGCGTGGGAATGCCCCGGAGCTGATTGCTGCGCAGCCGCAATAGCCGGGGGCGTCCGGCGAGCAGCACTCCATAATGGCTGAACGGCAGATCGTCCTGACTGCGGTTGCAGACGACCAGCCATCTGCCCGGTGTGTCCGGCCCGCCCGACCAGCGTTCGAAGTCGATCAGTGGCAGTCGGCGTTGGCGCCATTCGAGCTCCCCCGCGCACCACTGCGGCGTTTCAGGCAGGGGACGGCTTTGCCACTTGGGCAACACTTCGGCCAGCGCGCTGGCCGGCAGCAGCAGTTGGCGCTGCGTCAGTGGCAACACCACCAGATCGAGCAGCGTGACGTTGGGACTGGGCCGTGTCGTCATGAGCAGCGCTGTTCCGGATAGGCCGCTGTTGTGGTCACTGTATCGATGGCGAGCAGCAGCGCCTGTTCAGCGTAAGGCTTGCCCAGATAGTGGGTGATGCCGAGTTCGCGGGCCCGTTCGCGGTGTTTGGCGCCGGTGCGGGAGGTGATCATGATGATCGGCAGATCTTCCAGACCACTCTGGTGACGAATGCGGCTGACCAGTTCGAAGCCATCCATCCGCGGCATCTCGACATCGAGCAGCATGACATCCGGACGGCTCTCATTCAGCATCGCCAGGGCCTCGACACCGTCACGTGCCATCAACACCCGATAGCCCTGTCGTTCGAGCAGGCGTGAGGTCACCTTGCGCATGGTGACCGAATCATCCACCACCAGGCAGGTTTGCGCATCGTGGCCGTGAATGCTGGCCAGACTGCTGGAGGTGGCATGGCCTTCAGGCTTGGCGCGCAGCAGGGCGGGCAGGTCGAGAATGATCACCGCGCCCTCATCGCCCTGCAAGGAGGCACCGGCAATGCCCGGAACCTGATTGAACTGCGGCGCGAGCGCCTTGGCGACGATTTCGCTGCTGCCTTCGAGCGCATCGACCTGCAACGCCACCGCATCATCCTGACTGCGCAACAGGATCACCGGCAGCGGGCGGGTGACGCCGTCCAGTGTCGGCGGATTCCAGCCGAACAGCAGCGTGCCAAGGTGGCGCAGCCGGTAGTCACGCCCGGCGTAGGCATAGCGGCTGTCGGGTTGCTGATAGTGGTGCTCGAGCTCGTAGGGGCTGACCCGCACCACCCCTTCGATGGTCTCCAGCGGCAGGGCATAGAGCTCACCGCCCACGCGCACCATCAAGGCCCGATTGGCCGACAGCGTGTAGGGCAGCCGCAGTTCAAAGCAGGTGCCTTCGCCGGGGCGACTGCTGGCGTCAATGGTGCCACCCAGCGCCTGGACCTCATTGCGCACCACATCCATGCCGACCCCGCGACCGGAGATCTGCGTGACGACAGAGGCAGTCGAGAAACCGGGCAGGAAGATCAGTTGCAGTGCTTCGTTCGGACTCAATTGCCGTTGAGGGTCGATCAGCCCGCGACTGCGCGCCTTGTGGAGCACCTGTTCGACGTTGATGCCGGCACCATCGTCGCTGACGCTCAGCAGCAGATTGCTGCCCTGCGGTTGCAGTTGGAGAGTGATGCTGGCGCGGGCGCTCTTGCCCAGTGCCAGGCGTTGCGCCGGGCTTTCGATGCCATGGTCCAGCGCATTGCGCAGCATGTGCTCCAGCGGTGTGATCAGCCGTTCGAGCACCGTGCGGTCGATCTCGACCTCGGGGTTGATCACCCGCAGTCCGACATCCTTGCCCAATTCGGTGGCCAACTGGCGCACCATCTTGCCAAGTCGTGGAACCAGCCGCGAGAAGGGCACCATCTGCGCCCGCGCCAGCCCTTCGCGCAGTTCGGTGTGCAGGTGCGACTGCTGCAACAATTGACCACGCATCTGTTGCAGGCGGCCGGCCATGGCGTCACGCAGATCCTTGATGTCGGAGGCGCTCTCCACGAGTCCACGGCTCAACTGCTGCAACTGTGAATAGCGGTCGAGCTCCAGCGGATCGAAATCCTGTCGCTCGCTGCTGCCTTGGCGGTGGCGCAGTCGGAGTTCGCTTTCGGCCTCGATGTCCAGCCGTCGCACCTGGTCGCGCAGCCGGTCTATGGTCAGCTCCATTTCATCGACGGCCTGGCCGAACTCCCGGCTCTGCCGTTCGAGCCGCTCCTGCAGCAGGGTCGATTCATTGGTCAGATCGAGCAGGTGTGACAGCAGACTGGCCGACAGCCGCAGCGTCTCGCCGCGTGCCGGACTCCTGATTGGATCGGTGATCTCGGCCGGTTCGGCTCCAGTGGCTTGGACGGTCGATGTCTCAGGAGGCAGTACTGAGAGCGCGACCTCAGGTGTTTCGAGCCGGGTGGAGGGGGAGTCGATGTCGACATCTGTCGACTGCTCGGCCGAAATCACTGCTTGCAGTTGCCTGACCAGTCCACTCAGTTCGTCAGGACCGACCTCAGCGACGCGGAGCGAGTCGAGCCGGGTTTCAAACTCATGACAGATGTCGGCCAGCATGCGCTGACCCACCAGACGGGCTCCGCCCTTGAGTGTATGCAGCGCCCGCGCCAATGCCGCAACCTGTTCCGACGTGGCGGCCGGCCGATCGGGCCAGTGGCGCTGAATCGCCTGAATCTCCTCGAGCAGCTCTTCGGCCTCGCCCATGAAAATTGCCAGCAGCTCTTCATCCGCTTCGCGGGTGGCTGCCGACATGGGCGCGGCAGCCGCACTTTTCTCCTCTGGTTGGGGCGTGGCGAAGGCGCGCTCCGGGGTCGAGGGTGGTCGTTGAGGCTCCGGCAGTGGCTGCCACAGCTCACTCCAGTCGCTGGCGGGCTGATTCAGCACCTCGGCTTCGATCGATTCGATCAGGGCCTGGCGGCACAGTGCCAGCCGGGCACGGGCTTCGATGCGGTCGGCATGGAAGTGCTGCGCCATCCAGAGATGCAGGTGGTCGATCCAGTTGCGGATGGCCGCGGGCAACTGTTCGCCCAGGGCGGCGCTGATTGCCTGCTCGATCTGCTGCCGCGCCTGTGCTTGCTGCGGAGCGCTGCCGAGCTGCTCGAGTGCTGCCACCAGCGTGTCGGCAGCGTCGAGCCAGCGGGTGGACAACGCCTCTGGTTCGCAAAGCGGTTGCTGCAGCAATTCGACTGCCGCATGGAATTGCGGTGGCAGGGTTGCGTCATCGCCCGCATGGAGCACCAGCATCGGCAGCAGCTCCGCGCCGGCACGGCAGGCGAGGGTCGGTGCCGCCTCACCCTCCTGCAGATGGCGCTGTACCGTATCGAGCATCGCGCCAGTCAGTTGGGCCAGTGGCCGGCGGCCAGCGGCATTGGCGCTGCCCTTGAGGGTGTGCAGCGTGCGTTCCAGCAGCCGCCAGTCGCCCTGCGGACTGTCGGGATGGGCCAGAATCTGCTCGATTCGCTGAAGATGGAGTGCCGCTTCGCGGCTGAAGACCGCATCGAGACTCTCTTCGGCCGCTGTTGCAGTGGTCGTGGCCGACTCTGGCCGAGCCTGCGGTTCTGGCTTCGTCTCCTCGGCATCGTCAGAGGCTTCGATCCGTTGCAGCAGCTGTTGCCAGCCGGGTGCGGCGGCCTGTCCGTTGGCAAAACAGTCGAGCAGTTCCGGCAGAAGATTGCGGGTCTGATCGATCAGTTCGATCAATTCACCGCTGAGGCCATGGCCCAGATCGATCAGCTGGTTGAGGCGCTGCTCGACGGCCCAGGCCAGTGCCGCAACCGTATCGGCGGCCACCATCCGGCCACTGCCCTTCAGGGTGTGGAAGCCGCGGCGCACCTCGATGAGGGCACCCTGCGCGCCTGCGGCGAAGGCGGGCCACTGTTTATCCAGTGCTGCCAGCACCTCCTGCGCCTCTTCGACGAAGACGGCCGCGATCTCGGCATCGAAGCCGCTGTCGCTGGCATCCTCGGCGGGCGCCGGGGCAGGGGTGGCTTGGCTCTCCTCCTGTGGGGCGCGGATGAGGCGGTTGCACAGATTGATCAGGTTGGCGGATGGAGCGTCGCGTTCGCCGGCCAGCCACTGCTGAAGATAGAACTCGGTGCCGATCAGCAGGTCGACGATCAGTGCCAAATCCGCGGGCGCTGGCCGCTGGGGAGCGAGCAATTGTGTCCGGGCGACACCGATGGCCGTAGCCAGTTCCGGCCACTCCATCAGGTTGAAGCCCCCCTGCAGCTGCTGAAGCCCCTGCTCGACCTGTGGCGGCAAAGGGTTATCGCCCGGCAGGGTCAGATGGTCATCGAGCCGTTGGCGCAGCTCTTCCAGCTCCTGCGCGCACTGCTGCATGAACTGCTGTTGTGCCTGACGCAGTCCGCTGTTCCGTTGCGTCGTGGCGGCGACCTGACTGTCCGGGTTCATCACTGCCGCTTCGAGTTCGAGCACTGCTTCGGCCAGTTGCAGTCGGTCGAGCCGTTCCGGCGTTGCCGAGAGCAGTTCGATCACCCGCTGCATGGCTCGGGTCAGATCGGGCAGGGCGAGCAGCCGGATGGTCGATCGCAGCCGCTCACACTCCTGGCGCAGTGCGGGCAGATCGAGATTCTCTTCGAGTCGGGTCTTGAGGTGGTCGATTTCGATGGCCAGCTCATTGAGCAACACCTCGCGTGCGGCTCCGGTACCGCTGATCGGCAGCAAGGGCGAAGTGGTGTCGTCATGCCCATCCATCGGGCCGGCCAACTGGGCATAGGGTTGCAGTGCCGCCAACAGCGTGGGTGGCTGATTGAGCAGCGCCGCGCCGGTCGTGACGAGTCGGGCCAGCCAAGGTTCCAATTCGCTCAGCAGATCGAGCAGGGCAGCGCGCGGCCCGAGCCGTGCCCGCTCCATCGCTGCAAGGATCCGCAGCAGGGCCTGCAACAGCGGACTGGAGGGACTTTGTGGTGCAATTTCAAGCAGTTTGCCCACCACCCGCTGCATGCCCTGCAGTGCAGCGGCCATGTTCGTCTGCCGGTATTGGAGCAGACCATCGCGGTAGGTGGCGTGAAGTTTGGCCGCCAGCGGCAGAAAGCGTTCGGCTGGGTAGTGAGCGAGCTGTTCGGCCGAGAGTGCCACGGCTGCTGGCTGTCCGGTCGACCGGGAGAGTGGTTCCGGAAGAGGGCGGCCGAGCAACTGCTGCAGCTCGGCGCGCAGAACCCAGGTGAGGGCGAGGGCGTCAGGCTCATCGCGGGCCAGCTCACCAATCAGATCCGGCAGCCGCAGCAGAATCTCCAGTGCCAGTTCGCGGGCAGGGAGTGAAAATCGTGTCGTCTGCAACGCCTGACGCAGCTCATGGCAGAGCGTGGCCGGCAGTGTCAGTTCGGCGACGGTGAGCAGGTTGCCGAGTTGGCGCAGGCGGTCGGCCACCTCACTTTCGCTCTGCGAATCGGTGGCTGCCTGATCGAGCAGCACCTGGATCGCATGGAGTTCGACCTGAATCTCTGGCAGCAGCCAGCGCGCCGCCATGAGACTGGAGGTGACGCCGGGCTGTGAAGAGGCGATGTTCACCAGGCGCTCCTCATCAGCGGTTGGACGGGGCGGCAGGCAGGGTGAAGCCATCCACCGACTGGCGCAGACGGTGGGCCAGTGCCGAGAGGTCGCCGACTGCATTGCCCGACGCAGCAGCACCGGCCGCGGTCTGGGTGGTGATCTCCTGAATCGATCCCATGGTTCTGGCCACTTCGGTGGCAGAGCAGGATTGACTCTGGGCGGCGCGCGAGATGTGACTGATCAGTTGTGCCAGACTGGCTGACACCTCCTTGATGCCGTCCAGCGCCACGCCCGCCTCCTGGGCCAATTGACTGCCCCGCACCACCTCGCTGGTGGTCTCTTCCATCGACAGCACCGCTTCGTTGGTGTCGCTCTGGATGGTCCGGACCAAGGCCTCGATCTGGCGGGTGGCGGCGCTGGAACGCTCCGCCAGCCGCTGCACCTCGTCGGCGACCACGGCAAAGCCGCGGCCCGCTTCGCCGGCCATCGATGCCTGAATGGCGGCGTTGAGGGCAAGGATGTTGGTCTGATCGGCGATGTCGTTGATCAGTGCCAGAAAATCACCGATCTCCTGCGAACTTTCGCCCAGCCGCTTGACGCGTTTGGCCGAGCTCTGAATCTGCTCGCGGATCATCGTCATGCCATGGATGGTGCGGGTCACCGCCTCGGCACCAGAGTTGGCGATGGTGACCGAACGTTCCGCCACCTGACTCGATTCGGCGGCATGGCTCGAGACCTGTTCGATGCTGGTGGCGATCTGGCTGATCGAGGCCGAAGCCGTGCCGATCTCGCTGGCCTGTCGCTGGGCAGCCTCGGCCAGTTGCAGGGCGGTGGCGTGGGAGTTTTCGCTGCCCTGCAGGATCTCCCTGGAGGCGGCATGAATCGAAATGACCAGTTGCCGCAGCTGCTCGATGGTGAAGTTGATCGAATCGGCGATGGCGCCGGTAAAGGCTTCGGAGACCGTGACCTGGGTGGTCAGATCACCCCGCGACAGCCCTTCGAGTTCATCCAGCAGACGCAGGATGGCCTCCTGATTCTGCTGTTCGATGGCGGCACTGTGTTGCAGTTGCCGGCTGTGCGCGCGCCGCATCGCCAGCGCTGCCCAGAGCAGCGTCAGCAGGCCGCCTGCGCCGAGCAGCAGACTGCCGAGCGGTGGAATCGGGCTTTCCGGCAACAGGGTGTTGCCCAGCAGCAGCACGATCGACAGGGCGCAGAGCAGCAGTGGCGCCGTCACCGTCCACGTCGATCCAGAGGAGATGGGGTTGGAGGCTGAATTGGACATGACGATGCTCGCTGGTGGGAACGGGTTGATCATGAATCGAGTCTAGTTCAAGAGTGACGGGCGCGCGGTGCGTGGAAGAGGAGGGCGACCGCTCAGCGGGCGAGCTGTTGCAGGGCTGGTGCAGCGGCCAGCCGGTGCAGACTCAGGCGCAGCCACGTCTGTTCACCATTGCGGTAAAACCCTTCAATGCAGGAGGAGAGCACGCTGGGTGCGGCGGGCGTGTTCGATTCGAAGCGGTCCGGATCCATCGGTTTCATGCCGAAGATCCTGCTGACCATGAAACCGCTGTATTGGCCACTGCATTCGGTCACCAACACGCGCTGTTCGCGTTGCTGCACCGTGCGATCGCGTTCGTGACCACAGAGCAGATCGATGTCATAGATCGGCAACAGCCGGCCGCGCAGATTGGCAATGCCGCAGACCCAGGGCTTGACACCAGGCACCTTGGAGAGGCGTGGCACCGCCAGAATTTCGCTGATCTCACTCATGGCCGCCACCATTTCGAGGCCGGCGAACAGAAAACCGATGCCGGTGTCGATGGTGCGTTCCGGGCGGGTCGGCTGCGGCAGTGCGGCGGCATGTCGCTGGCAGCGCCGCTCGATGTCGAGCAGCAGATCGGCTGGATCGGCGGGTGGATGCATGGCGCCTGCTCCTGTCATCAATGGGTCAGAATCTGCTCGATGGTCTGCAACAGCCGCTGTTCGAGCACCGGCTTGCAGAGATACTCCCGCGCACCCTGACGCAATCCCCACACCCGGTCGGTGGGTTGGTCCTTGGTGCTGATGATCACCACCGGAATGTGGCCGGTTGCCTGTTCACGCGTCAGCTGACGGGTGGCCTGAAAACCGCTGATTCCCGGCATCACCACATCCATCAGCACCAGATCGGGCTGCTCACGGCGGGCAGTCTCGATGCCCTCCTCGCCGGAGGTGGCGGCCAAGACCTGATAGCCGTGCCGCCGCAGCATGGTCGAGATGGCCAGAGTTTCGGTGGGAGAGTCGTCGACGATCAGAACCCGCGCTGCGATGGCCGACTGGTCATTGCCCGAGGGACGATAAGCCAAAGCACCCATGTTGCGCTCCTTCAGTGCCGCACGACGTGTTGTTCGATTGCACCCATCAGCTCCTCCTTGCTGAAGGGCTTGGTCAGGTACTCATCCGAGCCGACGATGCGGCCCTTGGCCTTGTCGAACAGGCCATCCTTGCTCGACAGCATGATCACCGGCGTGGCGCGGAACTCGCGGTTGTTCTTGATCAGCGCGCAGGTCTGATAGCCATCCAGACGCGGCATCATCACATCGACAAAGATGATGTCGGGGCGGCCGTCGGCGATTTTCGCCAGCGCTTCGAAGCCGTCGGTGGCGGTGATCACCTCGCAACCCACCTTGGCCAGCAGGCTTTCGGCGGTGCGGCGGATGGTCTTGCTGTCGTCGATCACCATCACCTTGAGGCCAGAAAAATTGCTTTCATCCATTGGCGTGCACTCGATTTGACTGCGGAGAGTTCGTGATCGGGCGCCCTGTCATCGCCCTCAGAGTTAATCCTAGCGCTGCCCCCTGGTGTCGCCAGCGGCAGTGTGCAGAAGAGCGACCTGGATCGCACTTTCCGGCGGAGATGGCGCGACACTGCGCCTCTTGCTGCAATGGAGCTGGCCGGGTAAGTTAACCGCGTGCCTTTTCTTCCTTGTTCAACTTCATTTTCATTTTCACTGAGAGCAGCATGCCCAAACCCCTTGAGATTGGCGTGGTCATGGACCCGATCGAGGCCGTCAGCTACAAGAAAGACAGCACCCTGGCCATGCTGTGGGCAGCACAGGAGCGCGGCTGGCGGCTGCACTACATGGAGCAGAAAGACCTCTGTCTGACCGAAGGGCGGGCAATGGCGTCCAGCCGTCCGCTCGAGGTGTTTCGCGACCCGCAGCGCTGGTTCAGCCGCGGTGAGCCGCAACAGGGCCCGCTTTCGCGCTTCGATGCGATCCTGATGCGCAAGGATCCGCCGTTCGACACCGAATACATCTACACCACCTACCTGCTCGAACAGGCCGAGCGCGAAGGGGTGCTGGTGGTCAACCGGCCGCAGTCGCTGCGCGACTGCAATGAGAAGATGTTTGCCGCCACCTTCCCCGAACTGGGTCCGCCGACGCTGGTCAGCCGGCAGGCGGGGCAGATTCGCGATTTCCACCGCCACCATGGCGACATCATCGTCAAGCCGCTGGAGGGGATGGGTGGCGCATCGGTCTTTCGGCTGACGCCCGAGGATCCCAATGTCTCGGTCATTCTCGAAACCCTGACCCACCATGGTCAGCGTTACATCATGGCGCAGCGCTACCTGCCCGAGATTCGCAATGGCGACAAACGCATCCTGCTGATCGATGGCGAGCCGGTGCCCTACGCGCTGGCGCGCATTCCGGCACCGGGTGAGAGCCGTGGCAACCTTGCGGCCGGCGGGACTGGCGAAGGCCGACCCTTGACCAGCCGTGACCGCTGGATTTGCGCCCAGCTTGGTCCCGCCCTGCGGGAGCGGGGCTTGATCTTCGTCGGCATCGATGTGATCGGTGACTGCCTGACCGAGATCAACGTCACCAGCCCCACCTGCATTCGCGAATTGCAGAACCAGTTCTCGATCGACATCGCCGGACAGTTGATGGATGCAATCGCCCGGCGGCTCGGACGCTGACATTGTCTGCCGTGGCTGATTCGCCAGCGGTGAGGGGGGCGGCGGTCTCCGATCTCGATCGTTTGGGTTTCACGCTCTTTCTGGCGCTGGCGATTCATGGTGTGTTGCTGCTGGGGATCAGCTTCAAGGCCAACCTCAAGCCACCGCCCGAGAGCCAGCCGACCATCGAGGTGACACTGGCGACGCAGGCGAGCGCCAGGCCACCGCCCAAGGCCGACTTCATCGCGCCGGTGCATCAACAGGGCAGTGGTGAGGCTGAGCAGGCACAGCGCCTCACCAGCCCCAAACCAGCCACCACCCAGAGTCCGCGACAGCAACTGAGCCAGAGCGAACAGGCGCCAGCACGGCCACAGCCCAGGCCCAGGAGTGTACCGCCGGCGGTGTCCCGCGCCAGCCAGACTGCCAAGCCCGTGCCGCAACGCGCCGAACCGACGCCCGAGGTGGCCGCTCCGGCGCAGGATTCGACCCTGCTCGAGCGCAGCATCGAGATTGCCAGTCTGGAGGCAGAGCTCGACCGCCAGCAGCAGGTCAAGGCACGTCGGCCGCGGGTGCGTACCATCAGCGCCGCCTCGACCCAGTCGTCGGTCGATGCCTACTACCTCGAAGCCTGGCGGCAAAAGATCGAGCGGGTCGGCAACCTCAACTATCCGCAGCAGGCGCGGGATCAGCAGATTTATGGCAGTTTGCGCATGATGGTGCGGCTGCTGCCCGATGGCTCGGTCGATCGAATCCAGATCATTGAGTCCTCCGGCCATCCGCTGCTCGATGAGGCGGCGGTGCGCATCGTCCGGCTGGCCGAGCCCTTTGCCCCCTTTCCACCCGAGCTGAGCCGCGAAACCGATGTGTTGCAGATCATTCGCACCTGGCGTTTTCGCAACAGCTACTCCTCCGCGCCCTAGCGTTACAGGTTGGCGTGAAAGAACGCCAGCATCCGCTTCCAGCTCTCTTCGGCATGGGCCCGGTGGTAGACCTCGGGCCGGCTGTCATTGAAGAAGGCATGATCGGCATCCGGATAGACATGAAACTCCACCGACTTGCCGGCTTGGCGGATCTGCTGCTCGAGTGCGCTGACCGCGTCGGGTGTGACAAAGCCATCCAGACCGCCGAAAAAGCCGAGCACCGGGCTCGCCAACTTGCTGAAATCGGGCTGAATCTGCGGATGAACGCCGTAATAGTCGACACAGGCACCAATCCGCGTGTCGACACAGGCGGCCATCAGCGAGAGCTGGCCGCCCAGACAGAAACCGACAGTGCCGACCTTGCGGCTGGTGACGGCAGGGTGTTCGAGCAGAAAATCGGCCGCGCCGCTCAGGTCGCTGGCGGCCCCGTCGATGTTGAGCGCCATCATCAGCCGTCCGGCTTCGTCGGGCTGGCGGGCTCGGACGCCATGGTAGAGATCGGGTGCCAGTGCGACAAAGCCGGCCTCGGCGAAACGGTCGGCCACCTGTTTGATGTGGTCGACCAACCCCCACCACTCCTGAATGACGATGACTGCCGGGCCTTTACCGGCTGCGGGAATGCTCAGATAACCTTGGCAGTTGCCGCCGGCCGCGGTGCTGAATTCGATGATCGTGCCCGACATGGTCGCTCTCCTTGGATGATAGAGGTTGTTCGATCGAAACCGGTCCGATTGTAAAAGAAAGCGGACCGCTGCGTTATGCTGGGCGCGTTGTCCGACAGGACCATGACAACCAACAGGAGTGAGCAGAATGAATCGAGTGGCAGGCAAGGTGGCGCTGATTTCCGGCGGCGCCTCGGGGCTCGGCAAGGCGCAGGCGTTGCTGCTGGCCCAGCAGGGGGCCAAGGTGGTGGTGACCGATCTCAACGAGGGCGATGGTCAGGCGGTGGCGGACGAGATCGTTGCCGCCGGTGGCGAGGCGCAGTTTCTGCGCCAGGATGTCCGCAATGAATCAGAGTGGGAGGCGGTAATGTCCGCGACGCTCGGCCGCTTCGGCAGGCTCGATGTGGTCGTCAACAATGCCGGCATCGGCGTCGGCGGCAATGCCGAAGAGGCGACACTCGAGCAGTGGCGTCACCTGATGAGCATCAACCTCGATGCGGTATTTCTTGGCACCAAGCATGCCATTCGGGCGATGAAGGGGCGGGGTGGTTCGATCATCAACATCTCATCGATCGAAGGGCTGGTCGGCGACCCCAATCTGGCCGCCTACAACGCCAGCAAGGGCGGTGTGCGACTGCTCACCAAGTCGGCGGCGCTCCACTGTGCCAAGGCGGGTTACGGCATTCGCGTCAACTCGGTCCATCCCGGTTACATCCTGACACCGATGGTCGAACGGGCGATGCAGGGCGAACATGCCGAATTGGTGCGGCAACATCTGGTTTCCCTGCATCCGATCGGCCGGCTCGGCGCACCGCTCGACATCGCCTGGGGTGTGCTCTACCTCGCCTCGGATGAGTCGAGCTTCATGACCGGCAGTGAACTGGTGATCGATGGCGGCTATACCGCGCAGTAGCAGCAGGCAGTCAGGCTCGCTCCATGCCGGGTGGCCAATGAAAAAGCCAGCGCCGCCATGAGGGCAGCGCTGGCTTTTTTCGAAGCGTGATCAGGCGGTTTTGTAGTTTTCGATCGACTGGAGAATCTCGGCACGGGCTTCGGCGCTGTTGCCCCAGCCATCGATGCGTACCCACTTGCCGGTTTCGAGATCCTTGTAGTGGGTGAAGAAATGCTCGATCTGCGCCATCAGTTGCGGGCTGACGTGATCGATCTCCTCGACATGGTCGTAGAGCGGGGTCAGTTTGTGAATCGGCACTGCGATCAGTTTGGTGTCTTCTCCCGCTTCGTCGACCATCTTCATCATGCCGATCGGACGGCAGCGAATCACCGAGCCGCTGATCAGCGGGTGGGGAGCGATCACCAGCACATCGAGCGGATCGCCGTCGCCGCAGAGGGTCTGCGGGACGTAGCCATAGTTGCAGGGGTAGAACATCGGGGCCGAGAGGAAGCGGTCGACAAAGAGTGCCGAGGAGTCTTTGTCCACCTCATATTTGACCGGTCCGCTGTGGGCGGGAATCTCGATGATGACGTGGACTTCATTGGGCACGTCGCGCCCGGCGCAGAGGGTGTTGAGACTCATGGATAACGGTCCTGTTGTGCGACAAAAAGAGTGAACTGGCCAAGTCAGCGGCGCAGTATAGCGACAACCTTCTAGAGGGTGAACCGCATGGAGAGGTCGATGGCCTTGATGTCCTTGGTCAGCGTCCCCAGCGAAATGTAGTCGACGCCGGTCGCGGCAACCGCACGCAACTGCTCGGCCGTCATGCCACCGGAGGCTTCGAGCTTGAGGCGCCCGGCAGTGAGTTGCACGGCCTGGTGCATCTGTTCGAGGCTGAAGTTGTCGAGCATGACGATGTCGGCGCCCGCATCGATCGCCTCCTGCAACTGCGCGAGACTCTCCACCTCGATCTCCACCTTTCGATTGGGTGCGATGCCACGCGCCTGGGTGATGACAGCGGTGATGCTTCCCAGGCTGGCAATGTGGTTCTCCTTGATCAGAAAGGCGTCGTACAGGCCCAGACGATGGTTGTGGCAACCGCCACAGCGCACCGCATATTTCTGCGCCAGTCGCAGGCCCGGCAGGGTCTTGCGAGTGTCGAGCAGTTGCACCGGGTAGTCGCGCACCAGATCGGTAAATTGTCGGGAGCGGGTTGCGGTCGCCGAGAGCGTTTGCAGAAAGTTGAGCGCAGTGCGCTCCCCGGTCAGCAGTGCCCGTGCCGGTCCATGCAGACGGGCGAGCAGGGTGTCGGGCGCCACTTCGGCGCCCTCTTCAACCAGCCATTCGATGCGGATTGTGGGGTCGAGCAGTTCGAAACAGCGATCGACCCAGGGACGACCGCACACCACGGCTGCATCGCGGCAGAGGAGGGTGGCTTCGGCCTGCCGGGTGGCAGGAATCAGTTGTGCGGTCAGATCGCCGCTGCCGATGTCTTCGTTGAGCGCTGCGGTGACGTTGGCGGTGATTTCGGTCATTGGCGGAAGGGAGCGGTAGGGCATGATGAATGCTCGGTATGGGGGTCGAAGAAAAGGCCCGGGTCGCCGGATTATATGCGCATTGCCCCCAGCTTCTGGCGCTTCCATCGCCGGCTTCGCACTGATTTATCTCTTGTGCCCGGCAGAATGTGATCCCGCACACGGAATTGGATTTTGTCGCTGCCGTACTGGAGATGGCTGCCTATACTCGAACCATGCATCAGTTCGTCCAATGTTGACGGGAGTCCGCTGTTCCACCTCAGCGGCTGCGGTAATGCGAGGTGCCGGTCATGTCCAGAGATTCCAGCAATGTCTATCAGTTGCCCAGGTCACGGCCGCGCGCCACCGTGGTGACGCCCCCCAGAATGCCCCCTTTGCTGGCCAATCTGCGCGATCTCTTTGCCGAAGGGTTGCGCGCGCAGTTGAAGTGCTGCTTCGATCTCACCGACGATGCGCTCTTCGAGATGGCCAACCATGCCGGTGATGCCGAGCAGCAGAATGTCTATCTGGAGGCAATGCGCGAACTGCGACTCAAGCGCAGCAGCGTCGAGGCGCTGTTTCATTCACGCCTGGCCGAACGGTTGAATGGCTGGCTGCTGGGGGTCAGAAGTGGTGCACTGGCGGAGGAGAAGATCCATGCGCAGATCGATGCGGAGACCCTCACCCTGCTGAGCGAGGATGAGCTCGAAGAACGGGTCGCCATCGAATCGATGTCGGTGCGTGCCCGCGACCGGCTGCTGCAACCGCTTGATCATCTCTCATTGCGCCTGAACCACCTGCTGCCAGGGGTGGTTGGACAGGGCCATGATGAGAATCCCTTTGCCCCTCATGCGCTGTGTGAAGCCTTTGTCGCGGCCACCCGGGTGCTGGAGGCGGGCATGAAGGCCAAGCTGGTGCTGTTCAAGCTGTTCGAGCGCAATATGCTCGAACAGCTTGAACGCCTCTATCAGCAGATCAACCAGTTTCTGGCCGAGGCCGGCATTCTGCCCGATCTGAAAGGGCGCGGACGCACTGCGGCATCGCCACAGCGGCGTCCAGCATCTGAAATGGTTTCGACAACGCGCCGCGAGGATTCGTCACTGCGGGATGAGACGGAAGACCTGCTGGCGTCACTGCATGATCTGCTGGCACGCCAGCGTCGGGCCGGAAGTTCTGATGAAGCGCATGCAGATTACAAAAACAGCATTTCAATCGGTGAGTTGGCAAACATTCTCAAGACTGTTCAAAGTTCTGATGGACAGCAGCACAGGGGTTTTGACAGCCGGTTTTCGGCAGGGGGCAGTCCAGTCGTCTCCGGTGCGGGTGTAACGGCGATCTGGCCGCTGATTCAACGGCTGCTGGGCCAGACGAACAGTGGTGGGCAGCAGGCGATTGCACCGCTGGAGCAGGATGTCATCCACCTGATTTCGATGCTGTTCGAGTTCATTCTCAACGACTACAACATTCCGGAGGCCATCAAGGCGCAGTTGGGACGGTTGCAGATTCCACTGCTGCGCGCAGCGCTGCTCGATCGTGGTTTTCTGAACCGCGCCAACCATCCGGCACGCCGGCTGTTGAATGAGTTGGCCTCGGCCTCGGTGGGGCTGGCAGACAACGCTGGCAGCCGCGACCAGCTCTACCTCAAGATCAATGAGGTGATCGAGCGTGTGACCAGCGAGTTTGATACCGATGTCACGCTGTTCCAGAAGCTGCTCGATGAGTTCACACTGTTCATGCGTGAAGAACGTCGGCGTACCGAGCTGGCCGAACACCGTCTGCGCACTGCGGAGGATGGCCGGGCGAAGATGGAGTCGGCACGTGCAGCCGCGCAGCGGGTCATCGATGGACTGCATCAGGGCAACCGGATTCCACAGAAGATTTCCGCGCTGCTGCGCGACGGCTGGAGCCATCACCTGGCCATCATTCATCTCAAGGAGGGTGAGGCCAGCAACGCCTGGGGGCAGAGTATCGAAACCGTTGAGGAGCTGGTCTGGAGCATCCAGCCGCAGCGGCAGGCCGAGCGGATGCAGCTGCTGCAACGGCTTCCCGGGCTGCTGCAGCGGTTGCGTGACGGGCTCAACCTGGTTGCCTTCGATCCCTGCCTCACCAATGAGTTCTTTGTCGAACTGGAGACGCTCCATCTGCAGATTTGCCAGTCGAAGCAGAGCGATCTGCCCATGGCCGGCGAAGCCGTGGCGATGATCGAACCGGTCACTCCATCTTCGTTGCCCGATTCCCCCAAGGTGGATGCTGTGGAAGAGCCAGTGGCAGCCATGCAGGATGGCGCGGAGAGCCTGCTGCTTCCATCCAGTGCCGAGACACAGGCACTGCTCGACAACCTGGCGACCGGCAGTTGGGTCGAGTTCATCCGCGGTCAGGAGCGGCTGCGCTGCAAGCTGGTGGCCTTCATCCGGAGCGCGGACAAGTACATCTTCGTCAACCGCGCTGGCGCCAAGGTGGCGCAGAAACAGCGCGGCGAGATGCTGGCGGCGCTGGCGGCCGGCGAACTGCTGATTCTCGACGATGCCCAACTGTTCGATCGGGCGCTGACGGCAGTGATTGGCACGCTGCGCAACGCTTCGGTGCAGGAACTGCACAGTTGAGGTGAGGAGCCTCACTGGCTGACCGGATTGGACTTTTGGTCATCGATCTTCCAGACTCTGCGCAAGTGGAGACGGAAGTCGATGCAGCAGCGTGTGAACCAGCACTGGTGGCATGGCGCCAAGCGCCTGCCTTCCCCCAATCAGAATGAGCGGCCCGCCGCTGCGGCGATCACGCTGATCGTCATCCACAACATCTCCCTGCCGGCGGGCGAGTTTGGTGGATCGGCCATTGATGCACTCTTTCTCAACCAACTCGACATCTCGGCCCACCCCTCATTCAGCTCCTTGGCGGGCCTGCGCGTCTCTTCGCATCTGCTGATCCGCCGCGATGGTGCGGTTCACCAGTATGTCTCCTTCGATCGGCGGGCCTGGCACGCTGGGCGCTCCTGCTACCGCGGCGTTGTCGACTGCAATGATTTTTCGATTGGAATCGAGCTTGAAGGGACTGATCATACCCCTTATGAATCAATCCAGTATGAGCGGTTAGTCGAAATAGTCTCGGATTTGATGGCCTGCTATCCAACGCTCTCTCGCGAAGCCATCGTCGGCCATCAGCACATCGCACCGCAGCGCAAGAGCGATCCGGGACCGGCCTTTGACTGGGCAGGATTCCGTCAGCGACTGCATGAGCGTCTGGGTGCCATGACCGATGGCGGATGGACTGGGCAAACCGGCACAGGTGTCCTGCAATGAAGTTCCTGGCGCTGCTGATCACGCTCGCGATCGCGATGCTCTTTCCGTTTCGTCCGCTGTTGCATCGAGATGCGTTCTTCATCGCTTTCCGCGACTGGATGGCCCGCCATGCGCCGTCCGAACCGGGTTCGACCCTGTCGATCCTGCTGGGCGCACTGCTGCCGGCGCTGCTGATCGCGCTGCTGCTGGCGCTGCTGCAAGGCTGGCTGCTGGGGCTGGTCGGGCTGGTGGCGGGTTGTGCAATTCTGCTCTACAGCCTCGAGCGTCGGGATCTGCTGGCCGATCTGTCGCGCTATCGTCTGGCCTGGAGCCGTGGCGATGCCCATGCGGCCTGGCGAATCGCCATCGAAACTCGACTGCTGCCGACCGAATGCACGCCGACCACTGCGATCGAACTGAACAGGCTGGTTGCGCAGGGTATCGCGGTGCGTGCACTGAGCGGGCTGTTCACACTGCTCTTCTGGTTCTTTCTGCTGGGGCCTGCCGCCGTGCTCTTTCTGCGGCTGATTCAACTGCCAACGGCCGAGAGTGGGGTGGAGCGACTGGAGCCCGGCAGTGCCAGTGGGCGCCTGCTCGAATTGGCACAGTGGTTGCCCATGCGATTGCTGGGGGGCTGTTTCATGCTGGCGGGTGACTGGGGGCGCGCCTGGCCCTGCTGGAGCGGTAGCCTGACCGATTTCGACAGCAGCGCAGCCGATCTGATTGGCCGGTTGGCGCTGGCAGCGGCGGCCATCGATCAGCCACTCGATCTGTCCGACGCTGTGTCGCTCGACAGTGAACCGAGCGCCAGTGCGGCCGTGGTGAAAACGGGCAATGCGCAGATCGAAGCCATGACCGCGCTGCTTCGGCGTGGGCTGATCATCTGGGTGACACTCTTTGCGTTGCTGACCCTGCTGGGTTGAGCCAACAGCATCTGATTGGGAGGGCGACATTGATGCGACTCGGCATTGATCTGGGCGGCACCAAGATCGAGGGCGTGGCCCTCGATGAGACGGGCGAGATCTGCTGTCGGAAGCGGCTGCCCACCCCGGCCGGGAGTTACGAAGAGACGCTGGAGGCCATCGTTGAACTGGTATGCCAGATCGAACGTCAGACCGGTCGCAGCGGCACCCTCGGCATCGGCACACCGGGGGCGGTGTCGCGGATGAGCGGACAGATCAAGAACAGCAACTCCACCTGTCTGAACGGACAGTTCCTGCGCGAGGATCTGACCCGCAGACTCGGTCGCGAGGTGCGCATCGCCAACGATGCCGACTGTTTTGCACTCTCCGAGGCCAGTGACGGTGCCGGCACCGGACATGCGGTGGTCTTCGGCGTCATCCTCGGCACCGGCGCCGGAGGTGGCATCGTCGTCAACGGCCAGCTGGTGAATGGCCCGAATGCCATTGCCGGTGAGTGGGGTCACAATCCGCTCTACTTCAGCGCACGGGATCAGAACTCCGCCGACTGGTTCAGCGCGGACCGCCCAGAGCGCGCACAACTGCTGCCCGATGGCAACCGCCGCTGCAACTGCGGCCGGCTCAACTGCAACGAGACCTACATCTCTGGCAGCGGCTTGCAGTTGAGTTACCAGGAGCAGGGCGGGGAATCGCTCACCGCAGTCGAAATTGCCGAGCTGGCGCGCAACGGTGATCCGCTGGCGGAACGCACCTTGCAGCTTTATCAACGTCAGCTGGCGCGGGCATTGGCCAGCGTGATCAACATTCTCGATCCGGATGCCATTGTGCTGGGCGGCGGGGTCTCCAACATCGATTCGCTCTATGACGAAGTGCCGCGGCTGTGGCAGCCCCATGTGTTTTCGGATCGGGTGGACACGCCACTGCTGAAGGCCAAACATGGCGATTCGAGCGGCGTGCGCGGTGCCGCCTGGCTCTGGCCCTGAGGATCGACTGAACTGCTGCGCTATCCGTGAAAATATCGATGACCCGAAGGAGGGTCTGGCGATGAGTGACTCCATGCATGATGACATCGACCCGCTCGAAACCGGGGAGTGGTTGCAGGCGCTCGATTCGGTGATGCAGCAGGAGGGACGCGAGCGAGCGGCCTTCCTGATCGAGCAGCTGATCGAGCGCGCCGGACGCCGCGCGGTCAAACTCCCCTCGGCGGTCACCACGCCCTATCGCAACACCATTGCGGTGCAGGATGAGGCACGCATTCCCGGCAACATCTTCATGGATCGACGGATTCGCTCGCTGATTCGCTGGAATGCCTTTGCGATGGTGATGCGCGCCAACCAGACCGACCATGACCTGGGCGGCCACATCAGCAGCTTTGCATCGAGCGCCACCCTCTATGAGATCGGTTTCGGTTACTTCTTTCGAGGCACCAACGCACAGCAGTTGGGTGACCTCATCTATTTTCAGGGCCACTCCGCCCCCGGTATCTATGCCCGCTCGTTTCTGGAGGGGCGGCTGGATGAGACCCGTCTCGACAACTTCCGCCAGGAGGTTGCGGGGCATGGACTCTCCTCCTATCCGCATCCATGGCTGATGCCCGACTACTGGCAGTTCCCGACCGTGTCGATGGGGCTGGGACCGATCCAGGCGATCTATCAGGCGCATTTTCTGCGCTATCTCGAAAACCGGGGTCTGCTGCCCGCCAGCGGGCGCAAGGTGTGGTGTTTTCTCGGTGATGGTGAGTGTGACGAGCCCGAGGCGCTGGGAGCCATCGCACTCGCGGGGCGGGAGAAACTCGACAACCTCATCTTCGTCATCAATTGCAATCTGCAGCGGCTCGATGGGCCGGTGCGCGGCAACGGCAAGATCATCCAGGAGCTGGAGGGGCAGTTCACCGGCGCCAACTGGAATGTGATCAAGGTGGTCTGGGGCAGCCTGTGGGATCCGCTGTTCGCCAAGGACAGCGATGGCCTGCTGCAACGGCGGATGGATGAGGTGGTCGACGGTGAGTTCCAGAACTACAAGGCCAAGGGCGGTGGCTACACGCGCGAGCACTTCTTCGGCAAATCGCCGGAACTGCTGAAGATGGTCGAGCATCTGAGCGATGCCGACATCTACCGGCTCAATCGGGGTGGCCACGATCCGCGCAAGGTCTATGCCGCCTATGCGCAGGCGGTGGCCCATGCCGGGCAGCCGACGGTGATTCTGGCCAAGACCATCAAGGGCTACGGCTTTGGCACTGCGGTGGAGTCGCAGAACTACACCCATTCGGTCAAGAAGCTCGATCAGGAGAACATGCGGGCATTTCGTGACCGCTTCGACATTCCGCTCAGCGATGAGCAGTTGCAGGAGATTCCGTTCTACCGCCCATCGGCCGACAGTCAGGAGGCACTCTACTTGGCTCAGCAGCGCGAACGATTGGGCGGTCACCTGCCCCAGCGCCATGCCGAGGTCGAACGGTTGGCGACGCCTGCACTCGAGCTCTTTGCCACGCAGCTCAAGGGCAGTGGGACGCGGGAGATCTCCACCACCATGGCCTTTGTGCGAATGCTTGGCAGCCTGATGAAAGACCCTGAGATCGGCGCACGCATCGTGCCGATCGTGCCCGACGAGGCGCGCACCTTCGGCATGGAGGGGATGTTCCCGCAGTTCGGCATCTATGCGGCGCAGGGACAGCTGTACCGTCCGGTCGATGCCGATCAGGCGATGGGCTACCGCGAGGATCAGAAGGGACAGATTCTGGAAGAGGGCATCACTGAAGCCGGCGCGATGGCCGCCTGGATCGCCGCGGCCACCTCCTACAGCAGCAACCGGTTGTCGATGATTCCGTTCTTCATCTTCTATTCGATGTTCGGCCTGCAGCGGGTGGGGGATCTGGTGTGGGCGGCCGGAGACATCCAGGCGCGTGGCTTTCTGATCGGCGCCACCTCCGGCCGCACCACCCTGAACGGCGAGGGGTTGCAGCATCAGGATGGCCACAGCCACCTGCTGGCGTCGACCCTGCCCAACTGTGTCGCCTACGATCCCGCCTATGCCTATGAACTGGCGCTGATCATCCGCCACGGCATCGAGCAGATGTATGGCGAAGGGCGCAACTGTTTCTATTACCTCACGGTGCTGAACGAAAACTTGCCACAGCCGGCGCTGCCGGAGGGTGTCGAGGAGGGGGTGATTCGCGGCATTTATCTGCTGAAAGAGCTGCAACCGACGCAACAGCCGGCGCGCGGAGAGATCCAACTGCTCGGCAGTGGTGCCATCCTGCGCGAGGTCGAGGCGGCAGCGACGATTTTGGCTGAAGAGTACCGGTTGGCGGTCAGACTGTTCAGCGTGACCAGCTTCAATGAACTGCGGCGTGACGGCTTGGAGGTGTCACGCTGGAACCGTCTGCATCCCGAAGCCGAGCCACGGCAGAGCCATGTCGAGCAGCTCCTGGGGCAGTGGCAGGCGCCAGTGGTGGCCGCGACCGACTATCTCAAAAGCGTGGCCGACCAGATTCGTGAGTTCGTGCCGGGCTGTTACCGCACGCTGGGCACCGATGGTTTCGGTCGCAGCGACAGCCGTGCGCAGTTGCGGCGCTTCTTCGAGGTCGACCGCCACCATGTGGTGGTGACCGCACTCAAGGCCCTCGCCGACGAGGGCGTGGTCGCGGCGGCCGAAGTGAGTGCAGCCATCGTTCGCTTCGGGATCGATGCCGACCGACCGATCGCGACCCGGCTGTAACCCGTGCCGCCGTTCGAGCGCAGCAGAGCAAGGAGATCAAGGTGAACAAGATCGAGGTGGTGGTTCCGGAGCTGGGTGGCGCAGACCATGCCGAGGTGATCGAGATTCCGGTCGAAGCAGGCGTGCAGATTGCGGCCGGCGCCACGCTGGTCGTGGTCGAATCGGAAAAGGCGGCAATGGAGATTCCGGCGCCGGTGGCAGGGCAGGTGATGGCGATCAAGGTGGCGCTGGGAGATGAAGTACGCGCCGGCACCCTGATCGCGCTGATCGAATCGGTACAAGCCGCTCCCGCCAACATCGAGGTGGAGCCGCCTGCCGCAGCCATTGCCGAGGCGCCAGCGCCAACCCCGCCGAAACCGGTCGAGCCGGCCGTGCAGGCGCCTGAGCCTTCCCCCGCTCGCACTGAACCAGCAGCGGCCGCCATGGCCGAAGGTGAAAAACTGCTCCACGCCGGACCCGCCGTGCGCAAACTGGCGCGGGAGCTGGGTGTGCCACTGGAGCAGGTCAAACCGACCGGTCCCAGGCAGCGCATCACCAAGGAGGATCTGACCGGTTTCATCCGGCAGCGGGTGGCGGCGCCGCCGATGACGACGCCGGGCCTGCCGCTGGAGCCGGTATTCGGTCCGACGCTGGCCGATGCGGCCCGCTTTGGCGCGGTGCGCAGCGAGCCACTGTCGCGCATCCAGCGGGTGGCGGCACGCAACCTCAGCCGCAGTTGGCTCACCATTCCCCATGTCACCCACTTCGATGAGGCTGACATCGGTGAATTGGAGAAATTTCGTCGTGCCGAACGGGAGCGTGCGCCAGCCGATGCCGCGCCGCTGACGATATTGCCGTTCATCATCCGCGCAGCGGTGGCGGCGTTGCGCCTGCATCCGCGGTTCAACGCATCGCTCGATTCGAGTGGCGAAGCGCTGATCATCAAGGAGCACTACCACCTCGGCATCGCCGTCGACACTCCGCAAGGGCTGCTGGTGCCGGTGCTGCGTGATGCGCAGGACAAGGGGCTGTTGCAGTTGTCCGCAGAGTTGCGCGACCTCTCCGAGCGGGCGCGGCAGTTGCGTCTCAAGCCGGACGAGATGCAGGGTGCCACCTTCACCATCACCAGTCTGGGTGGCCTGGGCGGCATCGGTTTCACGCCGATCATCAACGCGCCAGAGGTGGCCATCCTCGGTGTCTGCCGCGCGCAGATCAAGCCCCATTTCGATGGTATTGGTTTCGTGCCGAGCACCCGCCTGCCGCTGTCACTCTCCTATGACCACCGCGTGCTCAATGGCGCCGATGCTGCGCGTTTCTGCAACCAGTTGGTGGCCAATCTCGAGGATCTGCGTCGCCTGTTGCTATAGTGTGCGAACGGGCATATCCATCTTGACCCGAGATGGATATGATTCGCGCGGAATCGCGGTTGGCCCGCCGCGTTTCGTTATCGTCACGACTGGGCCTCATGGGACACAGGCATGGATGCGTCTGCCGGAGGCGATGCTTCATGCTGGTTCATCTGCATCACCTCATCCAAGGAAACCGTAAACATGTCCACCGCCAACGCGACCGAAAAACCCACCTTTCTGAAACTGCGAGGCCGGGATCCCTACTCGATTCCACTCGATCAGTTCGACCTGTCACAACCTTCTCTTTATCAGACCGACACTGTCTGGCCATTTTTGGACCGTCTGCGCAAGGAAGATCCCGTCAACCGCTGCTCCGACTCACTGTTCGGCCCCTATTGGTCGGTGACCAGATACAAGGACATCATGGCGGTCGAGGGTGCACACCACATCTACTCTTCCGAACCGAACATCCAGCTGCAGGACATCACCGACGAGATGCCGATCCAGATGTTCATCGCGATGGATGAGCCCAGGCATGGGGCGCAACGCAAGGTGGTGCAGCCGGGTGTCGCGCCGCAGCGGCTGGCGCAGATGGAACCGCTGATCCGTCAGCGCATCGGCACCATTCTCGACAACCTGCCGGTGGGTGAGACCTTCGACTGGGTCGATCGGGTGTCGATCGAACTGACCACCCAGATGCTGGCGACACTGTTTGATTTTCCGTTCGAGGAGCGGCGCAAGCTCACCTTCTGGTCCGATGCTACCACGGTCATTCCCGGACCCGATGCCATCGTCAAGACCCAGGAAGAGAAGATGGCGGCGATGATGGAGTGTCTGAACTGCTTCACCCAGATCTGGAAGGAGCGGGCGGCGGGTGAACCGCGCGACGACTTCATCTCCATGCTGGCCCATGGCGAAGCCACCCGCAACATGAGCACGATGGAGTACCTCGGCAACCTGCTGTTGCTGATCATCGGCGGCAACGACACCACCCGCAACTCATTGAGTGGCGGTGTGGTCGCACTGAATGAAAATCCGGAACAGTATCAGAAATTGCGCGACAACCCCGGACTGATTCCGAAGATGGTCCCCGAGATCATCCGCTGGCAGACCCCGATCATCAGCATGCGCCGCACCGCCCTGCAGGACACCACGCTGGGCGGCAAGCAGATCCGCAAGGGTGACAAGGTGGTGATGTGGTATGTCTCCGGCAACCGTGATGAAGAGGTGATCGAGCGTCCCTACGAATTCCTGATCGACCGTGACAATCCGCGCAACCACCTCTCGTTCGGTTTTGGCATCCACCGCTGCATGGGCAACCGTCTGGCCGAGATGCAACTGCGGGTGACCTGGGAAGAGATCCAGAAGCGCTTCCGGATGGTGGAGATGGTCGGCCAGCCAGAGCGTGCCTTCTCGTCGCTGATCCGTGGCATCACCCACCTGCCGGTGCAGGTGCATCCGCTGTAGATCAGCACCGAGCGCCCGACACCGTCTGCTGACGATGCCGGGTGGTAGCGAATCCGCTGAAGCCGGCCCGGGCGTGCTCCGGACCGGCTTTTTTGTCGTGAATGAGACTGCCTCGGTCATGGCGATTGACGGGCATGAATCAGAAAGAGAGCCAAGATCAAGATGTTGATCGAGAAGAGCATGCTGCGACCGATTGACGCAAGTCATGGTTGCACCCGGCTGGATCGGCTAACATTCGCTTCAAGTCTCCACACAGGAAACAGGATATGACCACAGCGATCGATCACCCGCTTTACAACTACAAGGTTGTCCGCCAGTTCGCCATCATGGCGGTGGTGTGGGGCATTGTCGGCATGGGCGTCGGGGTGCTGCTTGCGGCCCAGCTCGCCTGGCCGGCGCTCAATCTGGACTTGCCCTGGACCCATTTCGGCCGCTTGCGACCGCTGCACACCAATGCGGTGATCTTCGCCTTTGGTGGCTGCGCCCTGATGGGCACTTCCTTTTATATCGTGCAGCGCACCTGCAAGGCGCGGCTGTTTTCGGATGGATTGGCCAGCTTCGTCTTCTGGGGCTGGCAGCTGGTGATCCTGAGCGCAGCCATCACGCTGCCGCTGGGGCTGACCACGGCCAAGGAGTATGCCGAGCTGGAGTGGCCGATCGACATCCTGATCGCCGTCGTCTGGATCTCCTACGCAGTGGTCTTCTTCGGCACCCTGATCAAGCGCAAGACACCGCACATCTATGTGGCCAACTGGTTTCTGGGGGCCTTCATCATCGCGGTGGCGCTGCTGCATGTGGTCAACAGCGTGGCGATTCCGGTCTCGCTGTTCAAATCCTATTCGGTCTACTCCGGCACCATCGATGCGATGGTGCAGTGGTGGTATGGCCACAATGCGGTCGGCTTTTATCTGACGGCCGGTTTTCTTGGGATGATGTACTACTTCATTCCCAAGCAGGCCGAGCGTCCGGTCTACTCCTATCGGCTGTCGATCGTGCATTTCTGGGCGCTGATCTGCGTCTACATGTGGGCGGGGCCCCACCACCTGCACTACAGCGCCCTGCCTGACTGGGCGCAGAGCGTCGGCATGGTGATGTCACTGGTGCTGTTGGCACCGTCATGGGGGGGCATGATCAACGGCATCATGACCCTCTCGGGCGCGTGGGAGAAGCTGCGTACCGACCCGATCATCAAGTTCCTGATCGTCTCGCTCTCTTTCTATGGCATGTCGACCTTCGAAGGACCGATGATGTCGATCAAGACCGTCAATGCGCTGTCGCACAACACCGACTGGACCATCGGCCATGTCCACTCGGGTGCGCTGGGCTGGGTGGCGATGATCTCGATCGGCTCGCTCTACCACATGATTCCGATCATGTTCGGCAAGAAGCAGGGCGAGATGTTCAGCATTCCGCTGATCAACTTCCACTTCTGGCTCTCGACCATCGGCACCGTGCTCTACATCGCCTCGATGTGGGTGAACGGCATCATGCAGGGGCTGATGTGGCGTGCGGTCAACACCGATGGCACCCTCACTTACAGCTTCGCTGAAGCGGTCGAGGCGAGTTATCCCGGCTATGTGGTGCGTTTCGTCGGTGGTGCGATCTTCTTCTTCGGGATGTTGGTGATGGCCTACAACGTCTGGAAGACTGCGCGCCCTGCCGATGCATCCATTGCCCACGCCATTCCCCAAGCCGGTTGACGGGAGCCGCATCATGAAACATGACCTGATCGAGAAAAACCTGGGAGTGATGATCGTGCTGGTTGCGATCGTCATCAGTTTTGGTGGGTTGGCGGAGATTCCCCCTCTTTTTTTCATACAGGGCAACACCCAGCCAGTGGCCGGCCTGACACCGCTGAAGCCGCTGGAGCTGGCAGGGCGCGACATCTACATCCGTGAAGGCTGTCATGTCTGCCACACCCAGATGGTGCGCCCTTTCCGCAGCGAGACCGAGCGCTATGGTCACTATACGGTGGCCGGTGAACAGGTCTATGAGCATCCCTTCCTGTGGGGATCGAAGCGAACCGGACCGGACCTTGCCCGCGTCGGTGGTCGCTACAGCGATGACTGGCACCGGGCACACCTCTACAACCCGCGTGATGTCGTGCCCGAGTCGAACATGCCTGCCTTCACTTGGCTGTTCGACAGCGAGGTCGATGCCAGTCAGATCCAGGCCAAGATGCGGGCGTTGCGCACCGTGGGTGTTCCTTACAGCGATGCCGAGATCGAGGCGGCGCCGCAGGCCCTGCAGAGCAGATCGGAAGCCGATGCCATGGTCGCGTACCTGCAGCAACTCGGCACAGTGATGCAATCGGTGAAATAGCGCATGGAGATCAATACGGTCCGTGCCGTCAGCACGGTGGTGGTCATGCTGCTGTTTGTCGCCATCTGTCTGTGGGCTTACAGCAGCAAACGCAAATCTGCCTTCGACGAAGCGGCGCAACTGCCGTTCGACGATGAAGCTGAAACAACTCCGAATTCAAGAGGTAAGGGTCAATGAGTACCTTCTGGAGCCTGTGGGTGATGGTGCTGGTCGCGGTGACCGCGGTGGGGAGCTGGTGGTTGCTGCAATCCAACCGCAAGGTGCCGCCGGGCGAGGGGGCAACGACCGGTCATGAGTGGGATGGCATCGAAGAGCTGAACAATCCGCTGCCGTACTGGTGGTACATGATGTTCATTCTCTCGCTGCTGTTTCTGGTGGCCTATCTGGTGCTCTACCCGGGGTTTGGCAACTTTCCCGGTGTGCTGAACTGGAGTTCCACGGGTGCCTGGCAGAAAGAGGTGCAGGAGGCCGAGAAGGAGTTTGGTCCGCTGTTTGTCCGTTACGGTGCGATGTCGGTCGAGCAGTTGCAGCAGGAGCCGCAGGCGCTGAAGATGGGACAGCGCATCTTCGCCACCAACTGCTCGGTCTGTCACGGTTCATCGGCAACCGGCAGCTTCGGTTTTCCCAATCTGACCGACAGCGAGTGGCTTTATGGTGGCACTGCCGAGGCGATCGAGACCACGATTCTGAGCGGCCGCCGTGGTCAGATGCCGCCGTGGGGGCCCATATTGGGCGATGAAAAGGTCAAGCAGGTGACCGCGCATGTGGTCAATCTCAGCGGTGGCACTGCCGATCCGAAACTGGCAGAGGCGGGCAAAGCGCTCTTCGCTTCGACCTGCACGGCCTGTCACGGCATGGATGGCAAGGGCAATCAGCTGATCGGTGCTCCTGATCTGACCAATGCCATCTGGCTTTATGGCGGCGCGCCGGGGCAGATCGAGCACAGCATCGCTGCCGGCCGGGCCGGACAGATGCCGACCTTCGAGCAGACGCTGGGTGCGCAGAAGGTCCGCATCGTCGCTGCTTATGTCTACTCGCTCTCCCAACCGAAGAAGTAGCGGTTTAAAGCGACTTCAATCTGAGTTCGACATCCCGGTGAGGATGGCCGCATGGTCACCATCACCGGGATGACTCGAACAAATCGTACTGTTGTACACTCTGACCTCACCCTGCCGCGGGACAGTCATGCCTCAACGTCTTCCGGTTCGCGAGATTGATCCGAAACAGCCTCCGGTGACCGATTCCCGGGAGCTCGACCTGTATGAGAAACGCGAGAAGATCTACACCCGCAAGATCGAAGGTTTCTTTCAGCGCATTCGGCTTTACACCGGCTGGCCGCTGCTGCTGGGTTACTTCCTGCTGCCATGGATCAACTGGAATGGGCATCAGTCGCTGCTGTGGAGTCTGCCCGAGCGCAAGTTCTACATCCTGAACTGGACCTTCTGGCCGCAGGATTTCGTCTTTCTGGCCTGGCTGCTGATCATCTGTGCCTTTGGCCTGTTTTTCGTCACCAACTGGCTTGGGCGGGTCTGGTGTGGCTATACCTGTCCGCAGACGGTCTGGACTGCCATCTACATGTGGATGGAGCAGTTTGCCGAAGGTTCACGCAACCAGCGTATCAAGCTGGATCAGGCCCCCTGGTCAGCCGAAAAGCTGTTCAAGAAGGGCCTCAAGCATGCCATGTGGCTCGGCTTCGGCTTCTGGACCGGCCTGACCTTTGTCGGCTACTTCACGCCGATTCGTGAACTGCTGCCCGATCTGGTGCTATTGCAGGCCCATCCGGTGGCGGCCTTCTGGACGCTGTTTTTCATGCTGGCCACCTATGTCAATGCCGGCTGGATGCGCGAGCAGGTCTGCAAATACATGTGTCCCTATGCACGCTTCCAGTCGGCGATGTTCGACCGGGACACCCTGATCATTTCCTACGATGCGGCACGGGGCGAACCGCGTGGTTCGCGCAAGCGCGGTGACGCAGCCGAAAAACAGGAACTTGGGGACTGCATCAACTGCACGGTCTGCGTGCAGGTCTGTCCGACCGGCATCGATATCCGCGATGGCCTGCAGTATGAGTGCATCGGCTGTGCACTCTGCATCGATGGCTGCAATGAAGTGATGGACAAGATGGGCTACCCGCGCGGGTTGATCCGCTACACGACGCTGGCCGAACTCGAAACCGGCAAAAGGCATATCCTGCGGCCACGGTTGGTCGGCTATGGCGTGGCGATCCTGGTGATGATCGGGCTGTTCGGTTACCGGCTCTATCAGCGCATCCCGCTCGAACTCGACATCATCCGTGACCGCAATCAACTGTTCACCATGAGCAGTGATGGCGGCATCGAGAACAGCTATACCCTCAAGATTCTCAACATGGACAGTGCCCCGCACCGCTACCGGATCACGGCCACCGGCATCGATGGCTTGAAAATCCAGGGCGCCACCGAAGCCGAGGTGAATGGATCAGAGGTGCTCTCACTGCCGCTGCGACTCACAGTGCCGGCGCAGCAGCTGGGTCAGGGCTCGCGCAAGATTCTCTTCTCGCTGGAGGCCATCGACCGTGATGATTATCGAATCACTCAGGAGAGTCGATTCATTGGCCCTGCGCAACGCTGAAGGAGGGTGTCCATCATGTCGTCTGCCACGTCAACCCTTCCTGCTCCATGGTATCGTCAGTTCTGGCCCTGGTTCCTCATCGCGCTGCCGCTGCTGTCGGTGGTGGCGGGGCTGATCCTGCTCGGCTTCGCGCTCGACAGCCGTGACAGCCTGGTGCGGGACGACTATTACAAAGAGGGGATGATGATCAACCAGTCGATCCGGCGCGATCAGGCCGCGGCCGCCGCCCGGTTGTCAGCCCGCATCGAGCTGTCCGCCGATGCGAGGGAACTTCTGGTGGTCCTGGAGGGTGAACTCACCGACTGGCCGAGTGCATTGACGCTCGAACTGGACCATCCCACGCTGGCCGAACAGGATCAGCGCTTCACGCTGGTACAGGTGGCGCCGCGTCACTATCGCACCCTGCTCGAGCGGCCACCCCATGGCCGTTTTCACCTCTCTGTTGCCCCGGCAACCTTGGACAGGGGTGACTGGCGACTCAAAGGGGAGGCCGAGCTGCCTCGACCGGTTGAATTGCGGGCTGCATTCAAGCCGGGATGAAGTGCTACCACTGTGACCTGCCGATTGCGCAGCCCGATCCGCTGCAGGTGGAGATCGAGGGCACATTGCGGCCAATGTGCTGTCCCGGCTGCGCCGCGGTTGCGCGCAGCATTGTCGAAGGAGGGTTGGACCGCTTCTACCGGTTGCGAGACCGACCAGCCCTGAATCCCGATGATCCCGCGCTGTCCGGCCTGCCCGACTTCAGCGAGTATGACCACCCGGCGGTGGCGGCTGAACTGGTACAGGTGGCGGAGGATGGCAGCCACCATGTTTCATTGCTGCTGGCGGGAATGAATTGCGCCGCCTGCGTCTGGCTGATCGAATCCGGTCTGAAGGCGCAATCCGGCATCCGCAGTATCAGCGTCAATTTTGACCAGCGACGCGCCGAGGTGAACTGGCAGGCTGACCAGATTCGGCTTGGCGAGATCGTCGCCACGCTGCATCGGCTGGGCTATCGTGCCGAACCTTTCACTGTCACCGCAAAAGAGCAGTTGCTGCAGCGGGAGCGTCGCGATCTGCTGATCGGGCTGGGTTTTGCCGGCATCGGCATGATGCAGGTGATGATGTACAGCGGCGCGCTCTATCTCGACGATTTTCTTGAATTCGAGCGCAACTATCAGACGTTACTGCGCTGGGCCAGCCTGCTGCTGACCCTGCCGGTGGTGGCGATCTCTTCCCGGCCCTTTTTCAGCGGTGCCTGGCGTGATCTGCGCCAGCGTCGCCCCGGCATGGATGTGCCGGTCGCACTGGCCATCGCACTGGCTTTTCTGGTCAGTGTCTGGGCCACCTTCACTCAGGGGCCGGCGGTCTACTTCGACTCGGTGGTGATGTTCGTCTTTTTTCTGCTGCTGGGCCGCTTTCTGGAGCGCACCGTGCGTGAGCGTGCGGGTCTGGCGGCGCTCGATCTGCGCAGTCGCCTGCCACGGTTGGCAACCCGGGTGTGCGAGAAAGGTGAAGAGTCCGTGCCACTGCGACGGCTGCAAGTGGGCGATCTGCTGCTGATTCGGCCCGGTGAGGTGATCCCGACCGATGGCGTGGTGCAAAACGGCCGCAGCAGTGTCGATGAATCGCTGTTGACTGGTGAACGTCTGCCGGTGCTTCGCGAAGTGGGTGATCGGCTGCTCGGTGGTTCGATCAATCTGGAGCAGGCGCTGTGGATCAGCGTCAGTTGCGGGGTCGAGCACTCCCGCCTGGCGATGATCGAACGACTGCTGCAGCAGGCGCAGGCTGACAAGCCGCACATCATCCAGTTGACCGATCGCATCGCCAGCCACTTCGTCACCGTCATGCTCGGTTGCGCCGCATCGGTCTATCTCTTCTGGTGGTGGCAGGGGTCGGCGGATGCTTTCTGGATCACGCTTTCGGTGCTGGTGATCACCTGTCCCTGTGCGCTGTCTCTGGCCACGCCGACCGTGTTGACGGCAGCGACCCTTGCTCTGCAGAAGCAGGGTTTTCTGGCGATCAAGGGTCATGTGATCGAGAGCCTGAATCAGATCGATCAGGTGGTTTTCGACAAGACCGGCACCCTGACCGAGCAACGCCTGCGGTTGCTCAGGACCCTGCCTGCTGCCGGACTCGATGCCGATGGCTGCCTGGCATTGGCCGCGGCCCTGGAAGGTGCATCGCGACATCCGATTGCCGCCACCCTGATCGATGCAGCGGCCAGCCGTGCGTTGCCGGTTTCACGGGTGATTGAGCTGTGCTCGAGTGCCGGGCAGGGCGTTGAAGGTGTATGGCGGGGCGAGAGCGTTCGCATCGGCACGCCGGAGTTCATCCGGGCTCTGTTGCGGTCAGAGCAGCCGGTGACGCCGCCTTCGGCGGATGGCAAGTGGCTTGCGTTGGCCAGCGAGTCGCAACTGCTGGCCTGGTTCGAACTGGAAGAGCCGCAACGCCGTGATGCGGCCGCAAGTCTGCGGCAACTGGCCTCACGGGGCTTGCATCTCGCCTTGATGAGTGGCGATGTCCCGGCTGCGGTTGCACCCCTGGCCGCCTCACTGAATCTGGTCGACTGGCAGGCCAGCATGACGCCGGAGGCCAAGCTGGCGGCCGTCAGAGCGCGCCAGCAGAGTGGTGCCAAGGTGTTGATGGTGGGCGATGGCGTCAATGATGCGCCAGTGCTTGCCGGCGCCAACTTGGCGGTGGCCATCGATGAAGGCAGCGACCTCGCCAAGAGTTCGGCCGACGCCATCATCCTGAACGGCCGACTGTCGTCGCTGGTGGCCGCCTTCGTGGTGGCCGACCGAAGCAGTCGGGTGATCCGACAGAATCTGCTCTGGGCCTTTGGCTACAACCTGCTGGCGATTCCGTTTGCCGCGGCCGGCTGGGTGTCGCCCTATCTGGCGGCGCTCGGGATGAGCCTCAGCTCGCTGCTGGTGGTGGCCAATGCCCTGCGGCTGCTGCGACCGGTTGCAACCGGGCTGACGGAAGCACCACTCACGCTGTCATCGGCGCTGCCGGGCCCTCCGCGCGCCGTTCCGCTCTCGCAAACGGTGGAGTAGCGGCATGGAGATTCTGTTCATTCTGATTCCGCTGTCGCTGCTGCTGGTGGCCGTGATGCTGTGGGCCTTTGCCTGGTCGGTTCGCACAGGCCAATTCGATGATCTGCAGCGACATGGCCATGACCTGATGTTCGACGACGAGCCGCCCGGCCAGCAGGCGACCGAAGAGGGCGATCCGATACAGCGCGAGCGGCCGCCTGCCGATGTTTGAGAGCCTGGGTTATGGCGCGGCCTTCATGTTCGGGCTGCTCGGCAGCAGCCACTGTCTCGGCATGTGCGGTGGCATCATGGGGGCGCTCGGCATGTTCTCCTCCAGCTCCGTGCGGCCCATCGAGCGCATGCTGCTGATCCTGGGCTACAACCTTGGTCGCATCTTCAGTTATGCGGTGGCCGGATTGCTGGTCGGGCTGCTGTCGAGCTGGCTGCAGGCGCGGTTTTTTCTCTTCGCCACATTGGTTCAGGTCATGGCAGCACTGCTGTTGATCGCAATGGGGGGCTATCTGGCCGGTTTCCAGCGGTTGCTGCTGCCGATCGAGCGGATCGGTCAGCAGCTCTGGCGAAGGGTGGCGCCGGTTGCCAACCAGATGTTGCCGGTGCGACGGTTCCGGACTGCTCTGCTGGCGGGGCTCATATGGGGATGGCTGCCCTGTGGTCTGGTCTATGCCACCCTAGGCTGGGCAGCCACCGCCGAGAGTGCCTGGCAGAGCGCGCTCACCATGCTTGCATTCGGTCTTGGCACCTTGCCGCTGATGTTCGTCAGTGGTCTGGCTTTTTTCAGATTTCGTTTGCTCCTGGCTCATCCCTATTTGCGCAGCCTCAACGGATTGCTGGTGGCGCTCTTTGGGCTGTGGAACCTGAGTCGATTGCTGGCAGGCTGACAGTTTTTTCTTGAGGTGGTGCTTTTCGTTATACTTCTCAAGTACGTTGTCGATCTGATCCGCACGCAGCATGATCAGACGAGACGCCCAGCAGTCCACCATGAGCAGGATCCATGTCAGAGTCACGCAATCTCGCCGCCATCTCCTGTCACCATCAACCCGGCAAGATCAGCCGGGTTGCCTGTCATGAATGCGGACTGGCGCCGCTCTGCCTGCCACTTTCGTTGACCGATGAAGGTGTCAGCAAACTCGACTCGATCATCCAGCGCAGCCGCCCACTGCAAAAGGGTGACTACCTGTTTCACCAGGGCGACATCTTCGATTCGGTCTTCGCGATTCGTACCGGCTCGATCAAGAGCTATACCATCACTGACAGTGGCCAAGAGCAGATCACCGGCTTCTATCTGCCCACCGAACTGGCCGGACTGTCGGGGCTCAACTGCTTCACCTACCCGGTTTCGGTGGTGGCGCTCGAAACCACCTCGGTCTGCGCGATTCCCTACATCCGTCTCGAAAAGCTGTTTGACGAACTGCCAGCCCTGCGCCAACAGGTGATGCACTCGATGAGCAAGGAGCTGCGCGACTACCAGGACATGATGCTGGTCATGGGCCAGAAGAGTGCCGAAGCGCGCATCGCCACCTTGCTGGTGAACCTCTCGATGCGGTTCAAACGGCGTGGCTTCTCGGCACACCATTTCCGGCTCAGCATGTCACGCAATGAGATGGGCAACTATCTGGGGATGGCCGTCGAGACCGTCAGCCGGGTCTTCACCCGTTTTCAAAAGCAGGGACTGCTGCGGGTCGAGGGCAAGGATGTCGAGATTCTGCAGCCCGCCGCACTCTCGACGATGGCTGGCAGCAGTGCCAGCACGATGCAGGAGCAGCGTGCCAGCCATTGATGTGGCGCGGGCAGTTTTATCAGATACAGAAATGAAAACCCCGCCATCTGGCGGGGTTTTCGCTTTGGGCCGGAGGGTCAGCCCGCGACCGAGACGTTGACGGCCGGAATCTTCACCTGGTTGGCCGCCTTGACGAAGTTGTCGAGCTGATCGAAGTTCAGATAGCGGTAGATCTCGGGCGCCATGCTGTTCAGCGTGTTGGCATACTGCATGTACTGCTCGACGGTCGGCAGTGCGCCGAGGATCGCCGCCACTGCCGCCAGTTCGGCCGAGGCGAGGTAGACATTGGCGCCATCGCCGAGACGGTTGGGGAAGTTGCGGGTCGAGGTGGAGACCACGCTGCTCTTGGCGGCCACCCGTGCCTGGTTGCCCATGCAGAGTGAACAGCCGGGCATCTCGGTGCGCGCACCCACCTTGGCGAAGGTGTTGTAGAACCCCTCTTCCATCAACTGCTGCTGATCCATCTTGGTCGGTGGCGAGATCCACAGCCGCGTCGGGATTGCCGAGGCCTTCTCCAGCATCTTGCCGGCCGCGCGGAAGTGGCCGATGTTGGTCATGCAGGAGCCAATGAACACCTCGTCGATCCTGGCGCCGGCCACGCTCGACAGCGGCCGCACATCATCCGGGTCGTTGGGGCAGGCGAGCAGCGGCTCGCGGATCTGGTTCAGATCGATCTCGATCACCGCGGCATACTCGGCATCGGCATCGGCCGACAGCAGTTGCGGATCGGCAATCCAGGCCTGCATCGCGGCAATGCGCCGCTCGATGGTGCGGACATCGCCATAGCCGTTGGCCAGCATCCACTTCAGCATCACCACGTTGGAGTTGAGGTACTCGATGATCGGCGCCTTGTCGAGCTTGATCGTGCAGCCGGCAGCGGAGCGCTCGGCTGAGGCATCGGAGATCTCGAACGCCTGCTCGACCTTGAGCTGCGGCAGACCTTCGATTTCGAGAATGCGGCCGGAGAAGACATTCTTCTTGCCCTCCTTCGGTACGGTCAGCAGACCCTGCTGGATGGCCGCGTAGGGGATGGCATTGACCAGATCACGCAGCGTGATGCCCGGCTGCATCTGGCCCTTGAAGCGCACCAGCACCGACTCGGGCATGTCGAGTGGCATCACCCCGGTGGCGGCGGCAAAGGCGACCAGACCGGAGCCGGCTGGAAAGGAGATGCCGATCGGGAAGCGGGTGTGGGAGTCGCCACCGGTGCCGACGGTGTCGGGCAGCAGCATCCGGTTGAGCCAGGAGTGGATGATGCCATCGCCTGGACGCAGCGAGACACCGCCGCGGTTCATGATGAAGTCGGGCAGGGTGTGCTGGGTCTCGATGTCGACCGGCCGGGGATAGGCCGCGGTGTGACAGAACGACTGCATCACCAGGTCGGCGGAAAAGCCGAGGCAGGCCAGATCCTTCAGCTCATCACGGGTCATCGGGCCGGTGGTGTCCTGGGAACCGACCGTGGTCATGTGCGGTTCGCAATAGACGCCGGGGCGCACGCCGGCAATGCCACAGGCGCGACCGACCATCTTCTGTGCCAGCGTGAAGCCCTTGTCGCTGTCGGCCGCCGCGGTGGGACGGCGGAACAGCGTGCTGGGCGGCAGGCCCAATTCACGGCGGACGCGGTCGGTGAGGCCGCGGCCGATGATCAGCGGGATTCTGCCTCCGGCACGCACTTCGTCGAGCAGCACCTCTGACTTCAGCGCAAAACGGGTGATCACCCTGTCGCTGTCATGGGCCTTGATCACTCCTTCATAGGGATGGATGTCGATCACATCACCCATCTTCAGACCGGTCACATCGCACTCGAAGGGCAGGGCGCCGGCATCTTCCATGGTGTTGAAAAAGATCGGGGCGATCTTGCCGCCGATGCAGACGCCACCGCCGCGCTTGTTGGGTACATGGGGAATGTCATTGCCCATCAGCCACAGCACCGAGTTGGTGGCCGACTTGCGCGAGGAGCCAGTGCCGACCACATCGCCGACATAGACCAGCGGATGGCCTTTCTGCTTCAGCTCCTCGATCTTGCCGAGCGGGTTCTCCATTCTTTTGACCAGCATCGCCTTGGCGTGCAGCGGGATGTCCGGACGGCTCCAGGCATCGCCTGCCGGCGAGAGGTCATCGGTGTTGGTCTCGCCATCGACCTTGAAAACGGTCATGGTGAGCTTGTGTGCCAGCTCAGGACGGGCAGTGAACCAGTCAGCGGCGGCCCAGCTGTCGACCACCTGGCGGGCATTGGCATTGCCGGCACGGGCTTTTTCGAGCACATCGTGCAGCGAGTCGAAGATCAGCAGGGTGTGAGAGAGTGCCTTGGCCGCAGTGGGCCCCAGCCTGGCATCATCGAGCAGCTGGATCAGTGGCTCGACGTTGTAGCCACCCAGCATGGTGCCGAGCAGCTCGACCGCCTTCACCGGCTCAATCAGCGGCGAGCTGGTTTCGCCCTTGGCGATGGCTGCCAGAAAACCGGCCTTGACGTAGGCAGCCTCATCGACGCCGGGTGGCACCCGTTGGCTGAGCAGTTCCAGCAGAAAATCGCCTTCGCCCGGCGGTGGCGACTTCATCAGTTCGACCAGCGCGGCAACCTGTTGCGCATCCAGGGGTTTTGGAGGGACACCTTCGGCCGCACGCTCTTCGACATGTTTTCTGTAGGATTCAAGCACCTGTGAAGACCTCTTGAGATGATTTCAGATTTGATGGGCAATTTTGGCTGTGGAAGGCGAACGGGTGGCGCATGATTCAAAGCGCTCTTTGCAGGGTAAACACCGTTTTTCAGTGTAAAGCACCACCCGATTTTTGTTAAGCAAGGGGAGAGTGTCCTGGACCGGTTGCAAGGCTGTGGATTGCCTCTGTCGGTGTCGATCAAAGATAATTGCCGGCTATGCTGGTAATGAGTGTGGTGGACGGAATTTTGTGCCGCCGCCGTGATCGAATCAGACAGCGTCGCCAAGCCAGGTGGCGATGTGCCAACCCAATTTTCATCCAACAGGTGTCCGTCCGTGATCAATCCCCAACATGAAGCGCTCTTCGATGAATGGAAAAACAGCGAGGCCATTGCCGAGGCGATGATTCCGTTGATTGGCCGGCTCTACCGCGAGAACAACATCGTGCTGTCGATCTATGGACGGGCGCTGGTCAACAAGACGGTGATCGATGTCTTGCGCCTGCACCGTTTTGCCCGGCGGGTGACCAGCAACCCGTTGTCGGTGGCCGACAGTTTTCCGATCCTGAAGGTCCTGACCGAGCTGGACCTTGGCCCGGCCCGCATCGACCTGGGTCGTCTGCTGGACAAATACAACGGCAGCGAACCGGTGGAGCAGTTCGTACGGCGCGAGATGGCACCGATCATCGGGCGCAATGCGCCACCGATTCCGCAGCCACAGGATGTGGTGCTCTATGGTTTTGGTCGCATCGGTCGACTGCTGGCCAGGCTGCTGATCGAAAAGGCAGGCGGTGGCGATCTGCTGCGGTTGCGGGCGATCGTGGTGCGCAAGGGCAAGGGCGGCGATCTGGAGAAGCGCGCCAGCCTGTTGCGCCGTGATTCGATCCATGGTCCTTTCAATGGCAGCATCGTCCCCGACGAAAAGAACAGTGGCCTGCTGGTCAACGGCAACTTCATTCAGGTGATCTACGCCAGCTCGCCGGCCGAGGTCGATTATGCTTCCTATGGCATTAGCAACGCGATCGTCGTCGACAACACCGGTATCTGGCGTGACCAGGAGGGGCTGTCGCAACATCTCAAATGCCCCGGGGTTGGCCGCGTGCTGCTGACGGCACCCGGCAAGGGCGAGATCAAGAATGTCGTCTTTGGCATCAATCAGGATGTGATCGGCAAGGAGCAGATCGTCTCCGCCGCCTCCTGCACCACCAATGCGATCGTGCCGGTGCTGAAGGTGATGAACGACAACTTCGGTGTCGAAAGTGGTCACATCGAGACGGTCCACTCCTACACCAACGACCAGAATCTGCTCGACAACTACCACAGCGGCAGCCGCCGTGGACGCAGCGCGCCGGTCAACATGGTGATCACTGAAACCGGTGCCGCCAAGGCGGTGGCCAAGGCATTGCCGGAGCTGGCCGGCAAGCTGACCGGCAACGCCATCCGCGTGCCGACGCCCAACGTCTCGCTGGCGGTCATCAACCTCAACCTGGCCAAGGAGAGTTCGGTCGAAGCGGTGAACGCACTGTTGCACGATGCCGCGCTCAACTCTTCGCTGCGCAAGCAGATCGACTATGTCGACTCATCGGAGGTGGTGTCGACCGACTTCATCGGTTCACGTCATGCCGGTGTGGTCGATGCCAAGGCCACGATCGTCAGCGGCAACCACTGTGTGCTCTATGTCTGGTATGACAACGAGTTCGGTTACAGTTGTCAGGTGGTGCGGGTGCTGCAACACATGGCGGGCATCTCCTATATCACTCTGCCAGCCGGGTCGAATTGACGGCGCTGGCGCGCGTCCGGTGGCAGTGGATGGCCTTCGCTGCTGCCGGCCACCCTGATCTGACTGAGGATGATCGATGAGCGCCCTGGTCTGGATCGATTGGACAATCCTGGGTGTGATCACTCTCTCCGCGCTGCTCAGCCTGACCCGTGGCTTCATGCGCGAGGCCGTCTCGCTGCTCTCCCTGCTGGTGGCCGTGGTGGTCGCCCGGCTCTTTTCGGGGCAGATGGAGCTGCTGCTGGCCGGATGGATCGCCTCCGCGCCACTGCGCACCGTCGCGGCCTTCGCGCTGCTGTTCTTTGGTGTGCTGGTGATGGGTGGCATCCTGGGACGCCTGCTGGGACATTTGCTGCGGGTCAGCGGATTGGGTATGTTCGATCGCCTGTTGGGCATGGCCTTTGGTGTCGTGCGCGGGTTGATCATCGTGGTATTGCTGGTGGCAGCCATCGAGCAGACGCCAGCGACCTCAAGCGAGTCATGGCACAGCTCCCGGCTGCTTCCCCATCTGCTGTTGCTCGCCGATTGGGGGCGTCATACGCTGCTGCCCCTGGTGACAGGGACGATAACGGCCGCAACCGGCTGAACGACCCGAATGGATCGTGACGACACGGCTGTTCGAGCGACAGCAAACTTCAACTCTGATGGCGACGACCGAGGTGTCCTATGTGCGGCGTAGTTGGCATGGTTGCACACAGCAACGTAAACCAGGGGCTCTACGATGCCCTGACGGTGCTGCAACACCGTGGTCAGGATGCAGCGGGCATCATGACCAGCGCCGATGGCCGGATGCACCTGCGCAAGGGCAATGGCCTGGTGCGTGATGTGTTCCAGGAGCGCGACATGCAGATGCTGCTGGGCAACGTCGGCATCGGTCATGTCCGCTATCCCACGGCGGGGAGCTCCAGTGTGGCGCTGGCGCAGCCGTTCTACGTCAACTCGCCCTACGGCATCAGCCTGGCGCACAACGGCAACCTGACCAACACGGCCAAACTGAGTCAGGAGCTCTATCGGGACGATCTGCGCCACGTCAACACCGATTCCGACTCCGAGGTGCTGCTCAATGTGCTCGCCCATGAGTTGCAGGCCCATGCCACCCACACGCCGACGCCCGAGGTGTTCTTTCGTGCCGTGGCCGGCGTGCAGCGGCGCTGTCGCGGGGGGTTCGCCGTGGTGGCGCTGGTGATGGGGCATGGTGTGCTCGGCTTTCGCGACCCCAACGGCATTCGGCCGCTGGTGGTGGGACGGCGCGAGACCGAGCAGGGGGTCGAACACATGATCGCCTCCGAGAGCGTCGCCCTCGACGCGCTCGACTTCAAGCTGTTGCGCGACGTGCTGCCCGGCGAGGCGGTCTTCATCGATCTGCATGGCGAACTGCACAGTCAGCTCTGTGCGACCCAGACCCACTACAGCCCCTGCATCTTCGAGCATGTCTACTTTGCCCGGCCCGATTCGATCATCGATGGCATCTCGGTCTACAAGGCACGGCTGCGGATGGGTGAGAAGCTGGCTGAAAAGATTCTGCGCAGCTGGCCCGACCATGACATCGACGTGGTGATTCCGATTCCAGACACCAGCCGCACTTCGGCGCTGCCGCTGGCCAACCGCCTGGGCGTCAAGTTCCGCGAGGGGTTCGTCAAGAACCGCTACATCGGTCGCACCTTCATCATGCCGGGGCAGAGCCAGCGCAAGAAATCGGTCAGGCAGAAACTCAACGCCATCGATCTGGAGTTCCGCGGCAAGAATGTGCTGCTGGTCGATGACTCCATCGTGCGTGGCACCACCTGCCAGCAGATCGTGCAGATGGCACGCGATGCCGGCGCGCGGAAGGTCTATTTCGCCTCGGCCTCGCCGCCGGTGCGCTACCCCAATGTCTATGGCATCGACATGCCCGCCGCCACCGAGCTGATTGCCCATGGCCGCAGCGAAGCCGAGGTGCAGCGGTTGATCGGTGCCGACCGGTTGATCTATCAGGATCTGAAAGATCTGATCGCCTGCGCCGAAGAGGGCAATCCGAAGATCAACACCTTCGAGTGTGCGGTCTTCACCGGCAACTATGTGACCGACGATGTCGATGAGCTCTATCTCGCCCGCATCCAGGCCACCCGCAACGACGCCATGAAGGCCCGGATGGAGGCGGAATTGGCCAACGGCCAGGCCTATGGTGATAGAATGATGTAAAGGCGATGCGACCATGATCAGATCCAGCAGGAACCGACACGATGAACGATGAATTGCATTCACGCGCCGAGGGCCCGGTGCAACTGGAGAGCACCCGCTTCGACACCTTGGCGGTGCGCGCGGGCCAGACCCGCACCGCCGAAGGCGAGCATGGTGAGCCGATCTTCACCACTTCAAGCTATCTTTTTGAAAACGCTTCAAATGCGGCGGAGCGTTTTGCTGGCATCACCCCTGGCAACGTCTATTCGCGCTACACCAATCCCACGGTGCGGATGTTCGAGGAGCGGCTGGCGGCACTGGAGGGAGCCGAGCAGGCGGTCGGCACGGCCTCTGGCATGGCGGCCATTCTGAGCCTGATGATGGCGCTGTTGCAGGCCGGTGACCATGTCATCTGTTCGGCCAGCGTGTTCGGCACCACGGTCGGGCTGTTCAACCGCTATCTGCGCAAGTTCGGCGTCGAGACCACCTTCGTGCACCTGACCCACCTCGACGATTGGCGCGCGGCGGTGCGGCCCAACACCCGGCTGCTGTTTCTCGAAACCCCCTCCAACCCGCTCTGCGAGGTGGCCGATCTGGCCGCGCTGTCGACGCTGGCACGCCAGATCGGCGCCAAGCTGGTGGTGGACAACTGCTTCTGCTCTCCGGCACTGCAACGGCCGCTCGAACTGGGCGCCGATTACGTGGTGCATTCGGCCACCAAATATCTGGATGGTCAGGGGCGTTGCGTGGGCGGCGTGGTGGCCGGTCCTGCCTCGGTGATGAGCGAGGTGGTGGCCTTTCTGCGCACTGCCGGACCGACCATGAGCCCCTTCAATGCCTGGGTCTTTCTCAAGGGTCTGGAGACACTGCGGTTGCGCATGGATGCCCACAGTGCCAACGCGCTGACGCTGGCGCGCTGGCTGCAAAGCCAGCCCGGCATCGAGCAGGTCTATCACTGTGGTCTGCCGACCCATCCGCAGCATCAGCTGGCGCTGCGTCAGCAGCGCGGATTCGGCGGGGTCTTCTCCTTTTCGGTCAGTGGTGACCGCGCGGCTGCGTGGCGCTTCATCGATGCCACCCGCATCTTCTCGCTCACCGCCAACCTCGGCGATGCCAAGAGCACCATCATTCACCCGGCCACCACCACCCATGGGCGGCTGAGTGCCGAGGAGCGCACCAACGCCGGCATTGGCGACAACCTGATCCGTCTGGCGGTCGGCCTGGAGGCGGTCGAGGATCTGCAGGACGATCTGGCGCGGGGCCTGGCCGCACTCTGACCACCGCTCCACCGCGCCCATTCCGCTGTCCTGATCCGGAGTCAGTCCGACCATGCAGAAGTTGGTGGAACAGATCATCGCTGAGGTCGGCCGGGTGGTGCTGGGCAAGGAGCGGCAGGTGCGTCTGGCACTGGGCTGCCTGATCGCCGGTGGTCATCTGCTGATCGAGGATCTGCCCGGCATGGGCAAGACCACGCTGGCGCAGACGCTGGCACGGGTGCTGGGGCTGGAGTTCTCCCGCATCCAGTTCACCAGTGACCTGTTGCCGGCGGACATCCTGGGCGTTTCGCTGTTCTCGCCGCAGACGCAGCAGTTCAACTTTCGTCCGGGTCCGCTGTTTGCCCAGCTGGTTCTGGCCGATGAGATCAACCGCGCCACACCCAAGACCCAGAGCGCGCTGCTCGAAGCGATGGAGGAGCAGCAGGCCACCGTCGATGGTGTGAGTCACCCGCTGCCGCAGCCGTTCTTCGTCATCGCCACCCAGAATCCGGTGACCCAGCTTGGCACCTTTGCCCTGCCGGAGTCACAGCTCGACCGCTTCCTGATGCGCATCGACATCGGCTATCCCCACCCGGCGGTCGAGCGCCGGATGCTGGCCGGCGAGATGCCGCGCCAGCTTCTGGAACATCTGGCCCCACTCGGTGATGCGACGACCCTGTTGCGATTGCGTCAGGCGGTGCGGCAGATCAAGGCCAGTGATGCGTTGCTGGACTATGTGCAGGCGCTGATCGCCTTCAGCCGCAATGCCGGCCATTTCGTCAATGGTCTGTCGCCCCGTGGTGCCCAGGCCATGATGGAGAGCGCCCGCGCCTGGGCGTTGCTGGCCGGACGCGACTATCTGCTGCCTGAAGACATTCAGGCCATCCTGCCGAGCGTGGTCGACCACCGGTTGCAGACCATCGAGCGCGACGCCGCACTGCCCAGCGCGCTGATGGTGGCAGCCGTCGACCCGCTGGCACGGCAGCGCGGTGGCGCGCTCAGGCCATAGTGCGCCGTGCGCTGGAGGCGTCCCAGGCTGCCTGACCGGCTGCAGAAAGGCTACGACCGCTGGCTGGCGCGTCGCTTTCCGCCACTGTCACGGCTCCGCCTGGGCCATCGGCAGCTCTTCATCGTGCCGTCGCTCTCCGGCGGACTCTTCATGCTGCTGCTGGCTGCGATGCTGCTGGCGGCGATCAATTACCAGAACAGCCTCGCCTTTGCGCTCAGTTTCTGGCTGCTTGGCCTGATGCCGATCGCGCTGATCCATGCCTACCGCAACCTGCTCGGACTGGAACTGACCGCCCTGGGCAGCACAGCAGGCTTCGTCGGCGGTCATGGACAGCTGCGGCTGCAACTGCGCGCCGAACGGCCACTGCGGCATGCCATCGAACTGCGGCTGGGCGGCGGCGAGTGGGTGAGCGACGCGGACAGTGAAGAGCGGTCGATCACCCTGACGCTGCCGCTTGCAAGCCGCGGTTGGCAGGCGATTCCCCGGCTGGAGGTCAGGTCAGGCTTTCCGCTGGGACTGTTCCGGGTCTGGTCCTACCCCTGCCTCGACTGGAAGCTGCTGGCCTATCCACACCCCTTTGCCGCCGATGCCATGCCGCCGGTCAGTGGCGAATCGTCGGCGGCGTTGCCGCACGGCGTGCAATCAGGCGATGAAGATTTTGCCGGACTCGACCCATGGCGCCTGGGCGATGGCTGGGGCAGGGTGGCGTGGAAGCAGTGGGCCCGCCGCGGCGAGTTGCTGGTGAAGCGGCTGGAGCAGCCGGAGCAGGGGGCGCAGTGGCTCGATTTCGACCACTGCCCCGATCGGTCAATCGAAGGGCGGCTGTCGCGGCTGGCCGGCTGGGTGCTGCAACGCGAAGCCGAAGGCGTGCCCTACGGCCTGCGTCTGCCGAATGCCACATTGCCACCGGCAGTGGGGGCGCAGCAGCAGCGTGAAGCGCTGACGCTGCTGGCGCTCTATCGGCACAGCAGCTGATTTCTCGGAACCGGTGCCCGACGCAGCCGACTATGCAGTGCCGTTGCGTTTGCTGGCCATCTCGGTCTCCCGGTCCAGCGTGACCAAGCAGTTCTGCAGCTCCTTCAACTCCATTCGCTCGCGGTTGAGGCGGTCACGCCGTTGTTGCAGTTCATCGATCTCCTCGCGCCCCTTGGTCGCGAGAATGGCGCGCGACAGGATCTTTTCGGCCTGCTCGATCTGCCGCTCCATGCGCAGCAGCGCCTGATGGCCGTCGAGCGAATCCTGCGCCAGCAGTTGCAACAGCTCCTCGGAGGAGCTGGCTGAATCCGGATCCAACAGGCTGCGCTGCTGCTCCATGATGCGCTCCTGCAGTGACAATGCCTGCTCTTTGGACTCCTCCAGGGCAGTGAACTTCTGCGTCAGTTCCCCCATCAGGCCAGTGTGGAGCTCTTCGGCAACCGCGTCGGTTTCAGCGCTGGAACCTGCCGCAGGGCTGCGCTCCTTTTCCTCATGCACCCATTCCACCTCGCCCAGTCCGCTGGCTGAAATGTGATTCGGCGGCGGTGGCTCGGCAGCCTGACTGACGGCCTGTTGACGACGTCGCTTGGCCAGATGGGCCTCGATCTCATCCACCAGCAGCAGCATGTTCTCTTCGACCTGCTTCCAGTCAGCCTCGTTGTGCAAGGCGCTGGATTGAATTGCGCTGCGCTCTCCCCGAAGGAATTTGGCACGCAGCAACGCGGTAAACTGCTTCATTTCCATGGTGTCGATGGGCATCGACAGCTCATTGGACTGGCCGACGACGTTGCGCAGATGTGCTTCGGTCTCCTCGATGGCCTGATTGAGATAGTCGTCATAGCTGATGCTCTGGACGGCTGTCTGCTGCTCTTGCGCCACCCATTCGGTCAGCATCCCCACCGCCTTGAAATAGTGCTTGCGGATGTTGTGTCCGTAGAGCGACAGAATCAGAATCAGCACCAGCAGAAACCCGACCAGTTCTGCGGCGTAGATCAATTGAAGTTGGGTGACCTGCATGTTCCTGCTCGCAAAAAAGGGCTTTGCTCCGGACTTCGTGCGGTGGTTCCGCAAAACAGTGCAAAAGGTATTGGATCAAGTATGGATCATATTTTCCTTGCTGCACGGCCTGCGCCAGGCAGCAGTGACTGGAGCGGCTCGATGGATGCACTGAAAGCACTACAAGGCCGGCAGTCGGCGGCCAGACTGATCGACCCGGCACCCGATGAGGCCGCACTGGCCGAACTCTTTGCCGCCGCCCTGCGCGCGCCCGATCATGCCGGCTTGCGGCCCTGGCGCTTTCTGCTGGTGCGCGGCACGGCGCGTCAGCAGTTGGGTGAGCTGTTCGTGCGTGCCCGCCAGAGGCGCGATCCGGCAGCGAGCGCGGCACAGATCGAGAAATTGCGTCAGGCACCGCTGCGGGCGCCACTGATCATGGTGGCCTACAGCCACCTTCAGCCACACCCCAAGGTGCCCGAGATCGAGCAACTGCTTAGCACGGCGGCAGCGGTGCAGAACCTGCTGCTGGCGGCCCATGCACTCGGCTTTGGTGCCATCTGGCGCACCGGCGAGATGGCCCATGACCCGGAAGTGCGTGCCGGACTGGGGTTGCAGCAGAGCGACCGGATCGTCGGTTTCATCTACCTCGGCACCGCGGCCACCCCGCCAAAACCGCTGCAACCCATCGATCATGCGACCCATTTTGCCGAATGGCTGCCCGGCACGATTGCTTTTGCGGCCTCGGCAGGGTAGATTTGCCGGCCTTTTGACCCCGCAGGGTCAGCCAGGTTTGCGGAGAGGTGTCCGAGTGGTTGAAGGAGCACGCCTGGAAAGTGTGTATACGTTAATAGCGTATCGAGGGTTCGAATCCCTCCCTCTCCGCCACATTCCATGCCGATGCGATCTCATGCTCTGATCGGCCGAATCCCGCCAGTCCTGGGCGCCCGAGTGTCTCGGCAACGCCACACGAGTCTCCATCCGCCAACCAGGTGATCGGTCTACAACTGACTGATCGAGCGGACTGACCACTCCTCGATCCAGGGCTCGCGTGGCATCGCTCGCCCGCTCGTCGCTGGCAAAGCAGTGCTTCGCCTCAGTCCGCTCAGTCGAGCGGACTGACCACTCCTCGCCCACCCCGATTCAGGACGTGGGTGTAGAGCATCGTGGTTTCTACGTGGGTGTGACCGAGCAGCTCCTGCACGGTGCGGATGTCATAGCCGGCCTGTAACAAGTGCGTGGCGAAGCTGTGGCGCAGCGTGTGCGGGGTGGCGGGTTTGACGATGCCGGCCTCGCGCACGGCTCGCTTCATCGCCCGCTGCAGTACTTTTTCATCCGCATGGTGACGCCGGATGGCCCCGGAGCGGGGATCGACCGACCGCCTGGTGGACGGAAACACATACTGCCAGCCCCATTCCCGGCCGGCCCGGGGGTATTTGCGATCGAGCGCATGGGGCAGGTATACCTCGCCGTAGCCCGCTTCGATATCGCTCTCGTGCAGCGCCTTCACGCGCTCCAGATGCGCTTGCAGAGGTTCCACCAGGGATCGCGGCAGCATTGTCACGCGGTCCTTGTCGCCCTTGCCATCGCGCACCACGATCTGCATCTGTCCGAAATCCACATCCTTCACCCGCAGCCGCGCGCACTCCATCAACCGCAGCCCGCTGCCGTACAAGAGCCGCACCATCAGGCCGGTCGTGCCGGTTACCCGCGCCAGCGTCGCCTGTACTTCGGCCACTGTCAGCACCACCGGCAAGCGCTTGCCCTGCCGGGCCGATGCGATGTCGCCCAGCCACGGCAAGTCGACATTCAATACAGCCCGATAAAGAAACAGCAGCGCGCTCTTGGCCTGGTTCTGGGTGGACGCCGACACCTTGCCCACCACCGCGAGGTGGGTCAGAAACGCCTCGATTTCGGCTGCACCCATCTCCCGCGGGTGGCGTTTGTCGTGAAACAGCACGAACCGGCGTACCCAATCGACGTACGCATCCTCGGTGCGGATGCTGTAGTTCAACCGCTGGATGTGGGCGCGTACCTCATCCAGCAGCTTCGGCTTGGATGCCCCGCCGGAGGCGTGGTCGACAATCGTTTTGGGGTGTACTACCACGTTTGACATGACGCTTAACCTCGGTATAGCCTTGCCCGGCAAAATATTAGACACCCGCAAGGTGTAAAACAAGCCACCTTTTGGGGTGTCCATTTATAGTTATGTGCTTTCCAGGAGATAGCCATCGTGGACATTAGTCAAGCAAAGGGATTGCTTACCGCTGCTGGCCTTGCGATTACATCTGAACAGCGATTGAACAACGACACGGGTTGGCAGCTTAGGCTCGCGAATGGCGGTATCGTCAATATCTTCGACACAGGCAATTTCAATGTTCAAGGTAAGTGCCAGCCTGAAATCAAAGCCGCTCTAGGCGCACCAGTTGTTTCCACCGCCGCAACAACAGCAGGCACCCCTGTTGTGGCAGGTGGGAACAAAAAGGTATTTGTGGTTTATGGCCACGACGAAACTGCACGGAACCATCTTGAGGCTATGTTGCGTCGTTGGGGGCTTGAACCATTAATCCTTGATCAACTCCCATCTGAAGGACAAACAATCATCGAGAAGCTGGAAAAGTACACAGCAGAAATTCACTTTGCTGTGGTCCTTGCAACGCCTGACGACGAAGGCCATCGCGCAGGCCGTGACGACGAGAAAGCATACCGGGCCCGTCAAAATGTTGTTCTTGAACTGGGCATGCTTCTGTCGCGGTTAGGCCGAAGTCGAGTGGCCATCCTTCTCAAACAACAAGCCAATATGGAACGGCCTTCAGATATCCAAGGCTTGATATACATCCCATTCAAGGACGACCTTCAGAAAGAAGCAGGCACTCTACTCGCTAAAGAAATGGCAGCCCAGGGGTATCACATTGATGTTGCCAAGCTGTAACCCACATAACAACGCCATCAACGCGGACAGTGAAAAGCGGCGCTCCTTCGTCGCACCGCTTTTCACTGCCGGTTATGGCGAACGTTGGGCGTAATGCGCGGTGTCTGGTTTCTATCGAAGCGCCAAGTCGATAACCACCGCATGAGCGCATCGAACAAGTGCAGCACGACCGCCAGCGCGGGCCGCCCGTCCGCTGGCGGGCGGCGCACTCGCGGTGCCGCTCCACCGGGCGCCAGCGGCGTCTGCTCGGTGCACCGCTCGGTGTGGCCATGCATCCAGCCGTCCCCGCTGGCGCGGGCGACTCGGCGGTTCGGTGCGCTCGCCCACCGGTCGGCCGAGTGCGGGCTGCCCAACCCCGCCATCAACCGGACCTGCCTTCGGCAGGCCGGTTGATGGCAAACGTTAGGTGCTTTGATGAATCGCTACATTCTCATACTTCCGTTGTTGCTGCTCTTCAGTGGGTGCAATCTTGGCGACGATACAGAAGGTGTTAAAGGCGCAAAAGGCGAGACGCAGGTCAAGTATGTGATATGCGGCGCCGCTGAAACAAACTGCTTTGTCGCCGCAAGATTTAAGGATCTTGATGGTTGTGAGAGCCACAAGAAATGGTCAGAAATGCTATGCGATAGCGTATCGCAGCCGGGGAAGATGATTTGCGAGACTGACCGGGGAGCCTCTATTGCGTTCTCATATTGCACTCTGTAGCGCCGCACCTAACCATACGTTCAACGCGGACAGTTTGCAGCGGGGCATTTTGCTCCGCAAAATTTTACGCCCCACTGCAAACCACTCCGCCGGCAAGCCGGCTCCGTTCTGCCGGTTAACTTGGCGTTGGGCGTCAATGGAGCGATCATGAAGCTACTGAAATACTTGGGCGCATTCTTAGTCGCAGCCCTCGGCCTATTTCTATTTGTTGCTAATTTCTCTTCTGTGGAAACGCGCCTTCAATGCTCCGGTGAAATTTCCGCTCAGAACAATTCGCAGCAAGCCACGGTCTTCATGAAATTGCACGAGTACAGGTGGTGGGTAGGCTTGTGGAGTGACTCTGACGGCTCTGTATGGCTGGAGGTGCCAAACAGAACATTTGAATATTTTGAGCACGTTGTTGAAGTTGGCGATCAACTTCAGATTTATGACTCTCAACGAAACATCAAAGGGCATTTTTCTTCTTTAAGTAAAACGCTCGCCGTTACTACTTCTGCTTGGTCATTTGATGGTGCTTGTAAGAGGGTCGAGAAATGACGCCCAACAAGTCATTCCAGCGGACCGTCAAAAAGCTGCGCTTTTTGCCGTCCGCTGAATTCGCACGTTGGACCCCTACGTAGACATGGCGAAGATTACGGTAACCAAGTTTGACGCTATCCGCTCACAACTCGACGCGGCTATCGAGATGTACTTCGTGTCGGACAACGCGATAGCAACTCATACGCTTGCCTCCGCCGCGTACAACGCTCTGAGGGATATCGCCAGTCGGCAAGGGACGCCGCACCCGTTCATCAAGCGGGACTACATTGACTCCTTACCAGAATCTCGACGAGCCGCGGTCATCAAAGCCTTGAATGAGCCAGAAAACTTCTTCAAGCATGCTGATCGCGATCCGCACGACACCATCTCGCTCGATCCAGAGCTTACGGAGCTGTTCCTCATTGATGCAATCGCGTACTTCCGCGACTCTTCTGAACCCAGACCTAAATACTACGACATCTTCAAAGGGAGAAATGGGGACAGACCACGGTTTCCCGTTAGGAGAATTGGGAGAATTGGGGACAGACCACGGTTTCCCGTTACGGTTTTCTGCCAAAGCGGAGCAGAAACCAGGAAACCGTGGTCTGTCCCCAATTCTCGTCGCAATTCTCGTCCCCAATTCTCCAGCCTCGTTATCCCGCAGCGAGCGAGATCGTTCGCTTTGGGAAGGCCCTCAGAAGCTTGGCATTCATCGTCACCAGCTTGACCTGCAGCTTGTTCGCCAGCGCAATGAACTCACAGTCATACGCTGAGCAGTCACTGTCGCGTACCAGTTCAAGCACTGCCTTCGAGTCAACCTCGAACTCCGATCCAGCGAATAGCTCTTCAGCCTCACTTTGAAGGCTGCAGGCCTGGTCGAAGGTCAGGATCTTGCGCCGCAGGTATCCGGCAAGTATGTTGCGGAACTCGCTGCGCCACAGTACCGGCGCCGCCCAGTCCGGGTCTTGCTCGAGCAGGGCTTCCGCCTTGGCGGTGTGCTCGCCGGGCAAGTACAAGTACGCAACCACATTCGAGTCCACCACAATCACGAGCGGCCCTCTTGCTTCATGGCGTCAATGTCCGTCGCTCGGAACTTCCCCTTCGGCAACGCCGCGCGTAGTGTCCGTGCTCGCGCAAGCCGTTCGGCAGGAGCAAGCCTGTTCGCCAGCAGCGCTGTCTCCAGGCACACAATCGCCTCGCTGTTCATGCTGCGTCGGTGGGCTGCAGCCGAGAGCTTGAGCCGCTCGTACACCTCATCCGGAATGTTCTTCAAGGTCAGCGTCGTAGGCATTGTGTGGCACTCCAACCAAAATGGTTCCATTATGGTTAAAGTATCGGGCTCGGTCAAGCTACTGCGGGCTAACCCTTCGTTGCACCCGAAGTGCCGATGTCCCCCCGATTTTGAGTAGTGCGGTAGTTTGGAGTCCAATCCCCCAGACGACGGAGGTTGGACGTGAAGAGACGGTTTTCGAAGGATCTGGGACAGACCACGGTTTCCCGTTCTTGGTCAGAACAGCTTGCCCGATTTCGAGTCAAGAGCATGATTTGTATGGTGTTGCCGGAATCATCAGGTGATGGACTGGCAAGATCCAGCCGATCAGCGAAAGAGATTGCATTGGCATGGCGATGTGGCGGAGAGGGAGGGATTCGAACCCTCGATGAGCTTTTGACCCATACTCCCTTAGCAGGGGAGCGCCTTCGGCCTCTCGGCCACCTCTCCGGAAAACGTCGAACAGCGCAGCGGACGAACGGCTTGCGGTTCTGATCTGGCAGGTTTGAAGATTCGCGGCCTGATGGTGTCAGACCCGCCGCGAAGCGGGCGACATGATAACACGCACGGCAGCGTGAATCGACCTCATTCGTCGTCGTGGCCTTGCCGTTTTTCGGCCTGAATGCGCTGGTAGATCTCTTCGCGGTGCACCGAGACTTCCTTGGGGGCGTCGACGCCCAGGCGCACCTGGTTGCCCTTGACGCCCAGCACGGTGACGGTGATGTCATCACCGATGATCAGGGTTTCGCCAACCCGGCGGGTCAGTATCAACATTGCGTTTCTCCTCGTTGTTCCGTTCTTGAATCTTGTTCCGCTCAAGGGCGGTGCCATGCACCCAGTGTCTGGGCGGGGCTTTCAGCCCTCTTCGACGACGGCAATCTCTTCGGGCGCGTCCAGCCCGAATGCGGTGTGCAGGGAGCGAACTGCCAGTTCCAGGTACTTCTCGTCGATCACCACTGAAATCTTGATTTCCGAGGTGGTGATGATCTGGATGTTGATCCCAACCTCGGCAAGTGTAGCAAACATCTTGCTGGCGATACCGGCGTGCGAGCGCATGCCCACCCCGACCAGCGAGACCTTGACCACGCTTCTGTCGCCCTTGATTTCACGGGCATTGAGTGCTCCGGCCTGGGCGTTGAGGATTGCCAGCGCCTTCTGCAGGTCGTTGCGATGCACGGTGAAGGTGAAGTCGGTGCTCCTGTCGGCGGCGACATTCTGCACGATGACATCGACCTCGATGTTGGCGTCGCTGATCGGGCAGAGGATGCGTGCGGCCACGCCGGGCACATCGGGCACGCCGAGCACGGTGACCTTGGCTTCGTCGCGGTTGAAGGCGATGCCGGAGATGATCGGATTTTCCATCATGTTCGGGTTCTCCAGGGTGATCAGGGTGCCGGAGCCCTCCACGAAGCTGGAGAGCACCCGCAACGGGACGGCATACTTGCCGGCGAATTCGACCGAACGAATCTGCAGCACCTTGGAGCCGAGGCTGGCCATCTCCAGCATCTCCTCGAAGGTGATCCGCTCCAGCCGTCGCGCGCGTTCAACCACCCGTGGATCGGTGGTGTAGACGCCATCGACATCGGTGTAGATCTGGCACTCATCGGCCTTGAGGGCGGCGGCCAGCGCCACGGCGGTGGTGTCGGAGCCGCCCCGGCCGAGCGTGGTGACGTTGCCCTCGGCATCGACCCCCTGAAATCCGGTGACCACCACCACTTCGCCAGCCGCCAGCGCGGCGCGCAGCGCCTGGTCGTCGATGCGGTCGATGCGGGCCTTGGTGAAGGCGTTGTCGGTCAGAATCGGCACCTGGGCGCCGTTCATCGAGCGGGCGGGGCAGCCGCGTTTGATCAGCGCCATGGCCAGCAGTGCGGCGGTGACCTGCTCACCCGTGCAGACCAATGCATCGAGTTCGCGGGGGTCGGCCGGATCGGCCAGATCCCGGGCGAGACCCAGCAGGCGGTTGGTCTCGCCGCTCATGGCCGAGACCACCACCACCAGATCGTGTCCCTGGTTGCGGTAGCTGGCCACTTTTTCGGCAACCGCCTCGATGCGGGGCAGGGTGCCAACCGAGGTGCCGCCAAATTTTTGCACATAAAGTGCCATGGTTACGCCGCTCTCGAAGGAAAAAGGGCGAGATTAGACTCCAAGCATCGCGGCATTACAAGCCGATGACGCACCACAGCTCAGCGGTAGTGGTCGATGGACGGAAAGCGGCGGCCGATCCCGTCGCCGGTCATCCGCGCCACCCAGCCTTCGGGATTGGTGAAGAGGCGAATGGCGATGAAGTCGGGCTGATCGCCCATGTCGAACCAGTGGCGGGTGCCGGCCGGAACGCTGATCAGGTCTTCGCGCTGGCAGAGCAGCGCAAAAACGGTTTCACCGAGGTGCAGGTTGAACAGCCCTTCGCCAGCGACGAAGAAGCGCACTTCGTCTTCGGCATGGGTGTGTTCGTCGAGGAATTTCTGCCGCATCGCCAGCCGGTCGGGGTGGTCGGGCCGCATCGAGATCACATCCCAGGATTGGTAGCCGCCTTCGCGCATCAGCCGGTCGATCTCGCTGCGGTAGGCGGCACCGATCTGTGCCTGATCGGCATCGGCCGGCAGCGGCCGGTCGGCGCGCCAGCGCTCGAAGCGCACGCCGGCCTCGGCCAGCAGCGCGCGAATCTCCTCGGCGTCGCTCGTGTTGCCGAGTGGCTGTTCGGGTCGGTCCTGGTGGTAGCGGGTCAGGTGGCTCATGGCTGCTCCTGCAGGAGTGGAATCTGCTCGAAATCGTGGGCGGATGGATGGTGGCCGCTGCCGTTGGCGCCATCGCGCAGCAGCAGGCAGGTGTGAAAACCGGCGGCGGCAGCGGCATCCAGTTCGGCCTCGACATCGCTCAGAAACAGGATTTCGTCACCGGCAAGGCCGATCCGTTCGGCAATTCTGTCATAGCTCGAGCGTTCGCGTTTGGCGCCGATGCGGGTGTCGAAGTAGCCGCTGAAGAGCGGGGTGAGGTCGCCATCCTGGGTGTGGGCGAACAGCAGTCGCTGTGCCTCGACCGAGCCGGAGGAGTAGACATAGAGGGCCAAGCCATGCCGCTGCCAGTCGCGCAGGGCAGCGGCCACCTCGGGGTAGATGTGGGCGGTGAAGTGGCCCTGCTGGTAACCTTCGCGCCAGATCAGCCCTTGCAGGCTTTTCAGCGGGGTCAGCTTCAGATCGAGTTTGATCCACTGTTGCAGGGTGTCGACCAATGCGGCAGCCGTGGCCTGCGGCTGGCGGATCTCCTCACGCACCTGGTCGAGGAGGGCGGCCACCTCGGCCTCATCGCCATGCTGGCGGATGAACCCTTCGAGCCGTTCGGCAGCGTAGGGGAACAGCACCCGGTGGACGAAGTGGATGTCGGTGGTGGTGCCTTCGATGTCGGTGACGATGGCGCGCAGCGTCATGGGTTTCGCTCCAGCAGCCGTCGGTTCAGTTCACACTGGAGCAGGAACTCCCACCCTTCGAGGTGGCGGCGGGCCGCTGCTAGATCATGACCCCAGGCGTAGAGGCCATGACCACGCACCAGCACCGCATGGGCACGCTGGGCGGTGGACCATTGCCGTTCGATCTGCTCGGCGATGCAGGCCATCTGCTGGCTGTTGTCGACCAGCGGCAGCAGCAACGTCTGCTGATGGCTGTCGATGCCACTGATCGCCTTTTGCATCTCGTAGCCGTGCAGGGGCAGCGTGTCGCCGTCGATCAGCCGCGACAGCACGGTGGCGGCGACGGAGTGGATGTGCAGCACCGCGCCGATGTCGGCGTCGGCACGGTAGAGCGCCAGATGCAGCTCGGTTTCGGCCGAGGGCTTGCCCGGTGCGCACAACTGGCCATCGAGCGTGAGGCCGAGCAGTTGCGCGCGGGTCAGGCTCCGCTTGTCGACACCGGAGGCGGTGATCAGCACCCGATCGCCGCTGCGCAGCGAAAAGTTGCCGCCGGTGGCGGGACAGTGGCCATTTTCGGCAAAAAAGCGCACCGTCTCGACCAGCCGTTCGGCCAGTTGATCCACGTCGTCAGGTTGTGCCATGCTTGCCGGCCTCGTGTTGGCTGCCTCGGGTGGCGGCGATGATAGCCCGAAAGCCGCAGCGCCGCATGGCCTGCATTCCGACGGCGACCCGATGTTCTGCACCGCCCGTGCGCACCGCCGACGGGCTTTGATCGAGACAGCGATGACCTTGCCCATGATCCGGCCACTGCCAAGCAAGCTGCCCCAGGTGGGCACCACCATCTTCACCCGCATGTCGGCGCTGGCTGCCGAGTGCGGGGCCATCAATCTGTCGCAGGGCTTTCCCGATTTCGATGGGCCGGCACTGCTGCGCGAGCGGCTGCATCACTATGTCGAGCAGGGCTACAATCAGTATGCACCGATGACCGGCGTGGCGACGCTGCGTGAGGCGATCGCCGAGCAGGTGGCGCGCCGCTATCGGCGCCGGGTCGATGCCGAGCAGGAGGTCACCGTCACCTCCGGCGCCACCGAGGCGCTCTATGCCGCCATCACCGCCGTGGTGCGTCCCGGCGATGAGGTGATCCTGTTCGATCCGGCCTATGACTCCTACGAACCGGCAATCGAATTGAGCGGTGGCACTGCCCGCCACATTGCCCTCGAAGCGCCGGAGTTTCGCATCGACTGGAATCGAGTGGCCGACTGCATCAGTGACAGAACCCGGCTGATCATCATCAATTCGCCACACAACCCCACCGGATCGGTGCTGGCGGGCGAGGATCTGCAGCAGTTGGCAGCGCTGGTGCGCCAGCGCGACATCTGGCTGATCGCCGATGAGGTGTATGAGTACATCCACTTCGATGGCCTCGACCATGCCAGTTTTCACCGTCATGCCGAGCTGGCGGCGCGCAGCTTCATCATCTCCTCCTTCGGCAAGAGTTTTCACATCACCGGCTGGAAGCTGGGTTACTGCATCGCGCCGCCGCCGCTGTCGGCGGAGTTCCGCAAGGTGCATCAGTTTCTGACCTTCGCCAGCTTCACGCCGGCGCAGTGGGCCATCGCCGACACCCTGCGCGCCCAGCCCGAGCATCTGGCCGGATTGCCGGCCTTCTACCAGCAAAAGCGCGACCTCTTTGCCGCCGCGCTGAAGCCGAGCCGCTTCGAGCTGCTGCCGTGCCGGGGCACCTACTTTCAACTGGCCGCCTACGATGCCATCGTCGACCTGAACGATGTCGAGTTCGCCCAGTGGCTGACCCGGGAGGCCAAGGTGGCGGTGATTCCGGTGTCGGTCTTCTATCAGACACCACCGGCGACCCGCATCGTCCGCTTCTGTTTCGCCAAGAGTGATGCGGTATTGCTGCAGGCGGCGGAGCGGCTATGTCGACTCTGACATTGGCGCTGGTGCAGGCCGATCTCGCCTGGCATGACATCGAGGCCAACCTGGCCCACTTCGATCAGCTGCTGGCGCCGCTCGCGGCGGTCGACCTGATCGTGCTGCCGGAGATGTTCACCACCGGCTTCACGATGGCGAGTCAGCAGCAGGCCGAACCCATGGCTGGCCGCGGCATCGCCTGGCTGCGCACCACCGCCCAGGCACGCAACGCCGTCGTCTGCGGTTCGCTGGCGATCGAGGAGCAGGGTCTCTGTTACAACCGCTTCGTCTGGGCCACCCCTGATGGAGCCTTGCACCACTACGACAAACGCCACTGTTTTCGCATGGCTGGCGAACATCACCACTACCGCAGCGGCGAATCGGCGGTGGTGATGTCACTGAACGGTTTCAGGATTCGACCGATCATCTGTTATGACCTGCGCTTTCCGGTCTGGTGTCGCAACCGCGACGACTACGACCTGCTGCTGTGCGTCGCCAACTGGCCGGCAGCGCGCAGCAGTGCCTGGCAACGGCTGCTGCCGGCGCGCGCGATCGAGAATCTCAGCTATGTCGCGGCGGTCAATCGTGTCGGTCTGGATGGCAAGGGCCACGCCTACAGCGGCGACAGCGCACTCTACGACTGGCTGGGTGAACCGCTGCTGGCGGCTGCACCCGGCGAAGAGGCGCTGCTGACCGCGACGCTCGATCTGGCGGCACTGCAGCGGTTCCGGGCCGGTTTTCCGGCCCATCTCGATGCCGACCCCTTTGAATTCACCCATTGAACATCCCTGATTGAGGAGCCCCATGTCTGCGATCAAAAAAGTGGTACTGGCCTATTCCGGCGGTCTCGACACCTCGGTGATTGCCCACTGGCTGCGTGAGACCTACCACTGCGAGGTGGTCACCTTCACCGCCGACCTGGGGCAGGGCGAAGAGCTCGAACCGGCCCGCGCCAAGGCCCAGGCGATGGGCATCAAGGAGATCTACATCGAGGATCTGCGCGAAACCTTTGCTCGCGACTACGTTTTTCCGATGTTCCGCGCCAACACCCTCTACGAGGGCGAGTACCTGCTCGGCACCTCGATCGCCCGGCCGCTGATCGCCCGCCGGCTGGTCGAGATCGCCGAGGAGACCGGCGCCGATGCCATCTCCCATGGCGCCACCGGCAAGGGCAATGACCAGGTCCGTTTCGAACTGGGTGCCTATGCACTCAAACCGGGCATCCGCGTGATCGCACCATGGCGGGAGTGGACGCTCAACTCGCGCGAAAAGCTGCTCGCCTACTGCGAACAACATGGCATCGCCGTCGAGCAGAAGCGGGGCAACGCCTCGCCCTACTCGATGGATGCCAACCTGCTGCACATCTCCTACGAAGGCGCCGTGCTCGAAGATCCCTGGGCCGAGCCGGAAGAGGGCATGTGGCGCTGGAGCGTCTCGCCGGAGCTGGCGCCCGACCATGCGGTCGAAGTCGAGCTCACTTTCGTCAATGGCGACGTGGTGGCGATCGATGGCGTCGCCAAATCGGCCGCCGAGGTGATGCTGGAGCTGAACCGGCTGGGGGGTGCCCATGGGGTAGGGCGCACCGACATCGTCGAGAACCGCTATGTCGGCATGAAGTCGCGCGGCTGTTACGAAACCCCGGCTGGTACCATCCTGCTCAAGGCGCACCGCGCCATCGAGTCGATCACCCTCGACCGCGAGGTGGCCCACCTCAAGGATGAGCTGATGCCGCGCTATGCCTCGCTGATCTACAACGGCTACTGGTGGTCGCCCGAACGGCTCTGCCTGCAGGCGCTGATCGACCAGTCGCAACAGCATGTCAACGGCAAGGTGCGGCTGAAGCTCTACAAGGGCAACGTCAGCGTCGTTGGCCGCGCTTCGGATGAGTCGCTGTTCGACGCCAGCATCGCCACCTTCGAGGATGACCAGGGCGCCTACGACCAGGCCGATGCCGGCGGTTTCATCAAGCTCAATGCGCTGCGGCTGCGGATCGCCGCGCGCCGTGGCCGCAAACTTTGACCAAGGAGCGCCAAACCATGCGCATTCTGCACACCATGCTGCGTGTCACCGACCTCGATCGGTCGATCGATTTCTATCAGCGGGTGCTCGGCATGCGGCTGCTGCGCCGCAAGGAGTATCCGCAGGGGCGCTTCACGCTGGCCTTTCTCGCCTTCGACGATGACCCCGGCGCCCAGATCGAACTGACCCACAACTGGGACACCGACCACTACGAGCTGGGCAACGGCTATGGCCATATCGCGATCGAGGTCGAGGATGTCCACGCCGCCTGCGAGCGCATCCGCGCTGCCGGCGGCGTGATCAGCCGTGAACCGGGACCGATGCAGCATGGCTCGACCCTGCTCGCCTTCGTCAAGGACCCCGACGGCTATTCGATCGAACTGCTGGGAGCGGGGTGACGTCCCAGAGGATGCCGCTTCATGCTCCACTGAATCGGCGTCCGACCTGCCGGAGCCGTTATTCAGCCATGTCAGCCACACCGGGATGGCAGTGAGTGGGGCGGTTTGCATGGCAAAATTCCCCTGCCTTTGCTAGCATCCCGCAGCTTTTATGGGCCGTTTGCCGGTCCATCCCTCCTTTAACCCCACCGCCGGTGAACCGATCGACGTGAGCATGCAGCAGATACGCAATTTTTCGATCATCGCCCACATCGACCATGGAAAATCGACGCTGGCGGATCGCTTCATCCAGATCTGCGGTGGTCTCAGCGAGCGGGAGATGTCCGCGCAGGTGCTCGACTCGATGGACATCGAGCGCGAGCGCGGCATCACCATCAAGGCGCAGAGCGTCACGCTGCATTACAAGGCGCGTGATGGGCTGACCTATCAGCTCAATCTGATCGACACGCCGGGCCACGTCGACTTCTCCTATGAGGTGTCACGTTCGCTGGCCGCCTGCGAAGGGGCACTGCTGGTGGTCGACGCCGCACAGGGGGTCGAGGCGCAATCGGTGGCCAACTGTTACACCGCCATCGAGCAGGGGCTCGAGGTGCTGCCGGTGCTGAACAAGATCGACCTGCCGCAGGCCGATCCCGAACGGGTCTGCCGCGAGATCGAGGAGATCATCGGCATCGACACCCATCAGGCGGTGCTGGTCAGCGCCAAGACCGGTCAGGGGGTCGAGGAGCTGCTGGAAAAGCTGATCGAGGTGATGCCGCCACCGGTCGGCGATGCCGCGGCACCGCTGCAGGCCCTGATCATCGACTCCTGGTTCGACAACTACCTGGGGGTGGTGTCGCTGGTGCGGGTGATGCAGGGACAGATCAAAAAGGGCGACAAGATTCTGATCAAGTCGGTGGGCCGCAGCCACCAGGCCGAGGGCATCGGCATCTTCACCCCCAAGCGCACCGAAACCGGACTGCTGAGCGCCGGCGAGGTCGGCTATGTGGTGGCCGGCATCAAGGAGGTGAAGGGCGCGCCGGTCGGTGACACCATCACCCATGCCGCGACGCCCGAGGTGGAGGCGCTGGCCGGTTTCGCCCGCATCAAGCCGCAGGTCTATGCCGGGCTCTTCACCGTCAACTCCGAGGATTACGAGGCCTTTCGTGAGGCATTGTCCAAGCTGACCCTGAACGATGCCTCGCTGTTCTACGAGCCGGAGAGTTCGGATGCGCTCGGTTTCGGTTTTCGCTGCGGTTTTCTCGGCATGTTGCACATGGAGATCATCCAGGAGCGGCTGGAGCGGGAGTATGACCTCAACCTGATCACGACGGCGCCGACGGTGGTCTATGAGGTATTGACCAAGGAGCAGAAGGTGGTGCTGGTCGACAACCCCTCCAAGCTGCCCGATCCCAACCAGATCCTGGAGGTGCGCGAACCGATCTGCCGCGCCAACATTCTGGTGCCGCAGCAGTATCTCGGCGGCGTGATCAACCTCTGCGTCGAGAAGCGCGGCGTGCAGAAGGATCTGCAATTCCACGGCAACCAGGCCTCGCTGGTCTATGAACTGCCGATGAGCGAGGTGGTGCTCGATTTCTTCGACCGGCTCAAGTCGGTCAGCCGTGGCTATGCCTCGCTCGACTACGGCTTCGAGCGTTTCGAGCCGGCCAGCGTGGTGCGGCTCGACATCCTGATCAATGGCGACAAGGTCGATGCGCTGGCGGTGATCGTGCATCGGCAGCAGGCGCAGCAGCGCGGTCGCCAGGTGGCCGAGAAGCTGCGCGAGCTGATTCCGCGGCAGATGTTCGATGTGGCGATTCAGGCAGCGATCGGCGGACAGGTGCTGGCCCGCACCACGGTCAAGGCGTTGCGCAAGAATGTCACCGCCAAATGTTATGGAGGCGATGTGTCGCGCAAGCGCAAACTGCTTGAAAAACAGAAAGAAGGCAAAAAACGCATGAAGCAGCTTGGCTCGGTCGAGGTGCCACAGGAGGCCTTCCTGGCCGTGTTGAAGGTGGACAAGTGATGAACATCGATCTGCCGCTGATTCTGGTGGTCGGCACCGCCGTGACCGGTCTGGTGGTGCTGGCCGACCGGCTCTGGCTGGCTGCGCGCCGCCAGGCCCAGGCGACATCGGTGGCCGCCGCGCCGAGTGAACCGGTCTGGGTCGAGTATTCGAAATCCTTTTTTCCGGTGCTGCTGATCGTGCTGGTGCTGCGCTCGTTCCTGTTCGAGCCGTTCCAGATTCCCTCCGGTTCGATGATTCCGACGCTCGAAGTGGGCGACTTCATTCTGGTCAACAAGTACAGTTACGGCGTCCGCCTGCCGGTGGTCGGCACCAAGGTGGTTGCGGTGGGTGATCCGCAGCGGGGTGATGTGATGGTGTTCAGGCCGCCGCACAAGCCTGACACCAACTTCATCAAGCGGGTCATCGGCGTGGGTGGCGATACGGTGCGCTACGAGAACCGGCGACTGACGATCAATGGCCAGCCGGTTCCGCAACGGTTCGTCGCCGCCCTGCCGGTCGAGGCGCCGCAGCTCGAACTGCTGCAGGAGACACTCGGCAGCGTCAGCTATGCCATCCAGCACACGGCGCCGCTTCAGGGGCGGGTGCGCGAGTGGGTCATTCCGCAAGGCTACTACTTCGTGATGGGCGACAACCGTGACAACAGCAGCGACAGCCGCGTCTGGGGTCTGGTGCCCGATGAACTGGTGGTGGGCAAGGCGTTCGTGATCTGGATGCACTGGCCGAGCTTCTGGTCGATTCCGAGTTTTGGCCGCGATGGTCTGATTCATTGAGTTGGGTTTCAGCTTCGGAGGAACAGCGATGACGACACTCACCCGGCAGCGCGGCGCATCGATGCTGGCGATGCTCTATTTTCTGACCGTCACCGGTTTTCTGTTGTTGCTGGCATTCAGGCTGGTACCGCTCTATCTCGACAACTCCTTTGTCGCGGCGGCGGTGAAGTCGCTCGAAGAGGTGCCGCAGATCAGCCAGAAATCGCCCAGTGAAGTGAAAAACCTGCTGATGACCCGCTTTCAGATCAACAACATCCGCAATGTCGACGGCAAGGCGGTGAAGGTCGAGGAGGTCGATGGAAAGCTGGTGGTCGATGTCAACTACGACGTGGCGGTGCCGATCATCGCCAACGTCGAGGCGCTGGTCCATTTCAAGAACCACTTCGAAGCCCGGCGCCCTTGAACAGACCGCTCTCCAGTCTCCAGCAGCGACTTGGTTATCTGTTCAACGACCCGCGACTGCTCGAAGAGGCATTGACCCACAGCAGCCATGCCAGTGGCAGCAACGAGCGGCTCGAACTGCTGGGTGACTCGGTGCTCGGCTTCGTCATCACCGAGGAGCTGTTCAACCGCTTCAAGAGCGCGCGTGAAGGCAAGCTGACCCGGCTGCGCGCCCGGCTGGTGCGGGGGCAGACCCTCTCGGAGCTGGCGCGGGAGTTCGAACTGGGCGACTACCTGCGGCTGGGACCCGGAGAGCTCAAGAGCGGCGGGTTTCGCCGTGATTCGATTCTGGCCGACGCGATGGAGGCAGTCATTGGCGCCATCTATCTGGAGGCGGGTTTCGATGAGTGCCGCCGTCACCTGCTCAACTGGTTCGAACCGCGGCTGTCGCAACTGTCGCTCGATGATCCGCAGAAGGACCCCAAGACCCGCCTGCAGGAGCATCTGCAGGCCCGGCACCAGCCACTGCCCGACTACCGGGTGGTGCGGGTCGAAGGCAAGGCGCACGCCCAGACCTTCCATGTCGAGTGCCACCATCCGTTGCTGGCAGAACCGGCGCTTGGCAGCGGCAACAGCCGCCGGCTGGCCGAGCAGATGGCGGCCAGCACTGCCCTGAAGCAACTGGAGGCCATCGAAACATGAGTGACCACGGCACGACTGCCAGCCGCTGCGGTCTGGTCGCCATCGTCGGCCGGCCCAATGTCGGCAAGTCGACCCTGCTCAACCGCATCCTCGGCCAGAAGCTCAGCATCACCTCACGCAAGCCGCAGACCACGCGTCACCGCATTCTCGGCATCAAGACCGACGGGCCGGTACAGGCCATCTACATCGACACGCCGGGCCTGCAACAGAAGCCGACCCGTGCGATCAACCGCTTCATGAACCGGGAGGCGCGTTCGGCACTGCTCGAGGTCGATCTGGTGCTCTGGGTGCTGGAGGCCGGTCTCTTCACCGAAGAGGATGAGAGCGTGCTCGAAGGGCTCCGGCAGGGCCAGGTGCCGGTCATTGCCGTGCTGAACAAGATCGACCGGCTCTCCGACAAGGGGCTGCTGCTGCCTTATCTCGACACGCTGAGCAGGCGCTTTGCCTTTGCCGCGCTGCTGCCGGTTTCGGCCAAACAGGGGCAGCAGATCGAGCTGCTGGAACAGACAGTGGCCGAGCGACTGCCGCTGGCCGACCACCTCTACGGCGACGAAGAGCTGACCGACCGCAGCGAACGTTTTCTGGCCGCCGAACTGATCCGCGAGAAGATCATGCGTCAACTGGGCGAGGAGATCCCCTACCAGGTGGCAGTCGAGATCGAGCGCTTTGTGGTCGAGAATGAGATCGTCCACATCAATGCGCTGATCTACGTCGAGCGTGAAGGGCAGAAGAAAATTCTGATCGGCCAGGGTGGCGAACGGTTGAAGCGCATTGGCCAGGAGGCGCGGCTCGACATGGAGCGGCTGTTCGGCAACCGGGTGATGCTCACCACCTGGGTCAAGGTCAAACGGGGCTGGTCGGATGACGAGCGGGCCCTGAAGAGTCTGGGGTATCAGGAGCGGGAATGACACTGGGATCGACCCGTCCCGGAGATGGCACGGCCGAGGCGGCGTTCGTGCTTCACCATCGACCCTATCAGGAGCATGGCCAACTGCTCGACTGCCTGACGCGCGAAGCGGGTCTGCTGCGGCTGGTGGCCCGTGGCAGCCGTGGCGGCAGCAGAAACGGGCGGCTGCTGGGCGCGCTGCTGCAACCCTTCGCACCGCTGCGGCTGGCCTGGAGCGGGCGCGGCGAACTGAAGAGCCTGACCGCCGCCGAAGCCAGCGGCATGGCACTGACCCTGCGCGGCGAACGCTGGTGGAGCGGCTGCTACCTGAACGAGCTCCTGTTGCGGCTGTTGAGTCCATTCGACCCCCATCCGGCGCTGTTCCAGGCCTATGGCCGCACAGTGACCGCGCTGGCTGGTGACGAGGCGGTGGCGCCGCTGCTGCGCCGGTTCGAATGGCGGCTGCTGACCGAACTGGGTTACGCCATCTCCTTCGACCACACCCTGGACGGCGCACTGCAAATCGATGTGGCCAGCAGCTACCGGTTCGACCCGGCCGTGGGTTTCATCGAGTTGGCCCGCCACGAGGCAGCCAGCGGCCATGACTGCTTCAGTGGTGCCATCCTGTTGGCGCTGGCACATGATCGACTGAGCGAGTCGGCAGCGCTGCAGGCGGCAAAAAGGCTGAACGAACTGGCGCTGGCGCCGCACCTGCGCGGGCGTCCCCTGCAAACCCGGGCGCTCTATCGACGTGCCAGAGTGGCGCTGTCGATGGGTGCCGACCGAGACACACAAGGCCTCCATGACCAGCACTGACCTTCTGCTTCTGGGTGTCAACATCGACCATGTCGCCACCCTGCGCCAGGCGCGTGGCACCCGCTATCCCGATCCGGTGCAGGCCGCGTTCGAGGCCGAGGAGGCGGGTGCCGACGGCATCACCCTCCATCTGCGCGAAGACCGCCGTCACATCCAGGAGCGGGATGTCCGGCTGATCCAGCAGCTCTGCCAGACCCGGGTCAACCTGGAGATGGCGGTGACCGACGAGATGGTCGACTTTGCGCTCGATCTGCGGCCGGCCCATGTCTGCCTGGTGCCGGAAAAACGGCAGGAGCTGACCACCGAGGGTGGGCTCGACCTGCTCGCCCACGAAGCGCGCATCACTGCGGCGGTCGGCCGGATGCAGGCGGTCGGCATCGAGGTGTCGCTGTTCATCGATGCCGATCCGGCGCAGATCGACGCTGCCGTGCGCTGTCGCGCCAAGGCCATCGAACTGCACACCGGCCACTATGCCGAACTCCCTGCTGGCGAGAGCAGTGCCGAACTGCAACGGCTGCAGCAGGCGGCCACCCAAGCCCATCAGCTCGGACTGATCGTCAATGCCGGCCATGGCCTGCACTACCACAACGTCGAGCCGATCGCCGCCATTGCCGAACTCAACGAACTCAACATCGGCCACGCCATCATCGCCCGCGCGCTCTTCACTGGTCTCAAGCAGGCGGTGCGCGACATCAAGGCACTGATGCGCAACGCACGGCGGCCATGATCCTCGGCATCGGCACCGATCTGGTCAGCGTCGCCCGCATCGCCCGGCTGCACCAGCGCTATGGCGATGCCTTTTCCCGGCGCATCCTTGCCCCCAGCGAACTGCTGGAGCTGCCAACCGCTGCGGCACCCGCCCACTTTCTGGCCAAGCGGTTCGCGGTCAAGGAGGCGGTGGTCAAGGCGCTCGGCTGCGGGTTCGGCAATGGCGTGGCACCCCGGCAGATCGCGCTGCTGCATGACAGCGCCGGTGCCCCCTGCCTGCAACTCTCCGGCGCCGCCGCCGAGCGGCTGGCAGCGCTCGATGCCCAGGCACAGGTCTCGCTGAGCGACGAACGTGACTACGCGCTGGCCTTCGTGGTGCTGAGCCGCGCTCCGCTCCCGGTCTGATGGTGAGGTGATCGGCGTACTTTCATGCTGCGCGCAGAAATTCAGTGCTTTTCAGGGGCAGACTGGGGTGACGGATTGGTGATTGACCGCTGCCGCAGCCGCGCCAGTTCGCGGTCATGCTGCCGGCCACACAGCCACTGCGCCAGCAGGGCGCCGATCAGCGCCAGAAAGATGTCCCACTGGGTGTCCCAGACATCACCCTGCATCGCCAGAAAGGACTCCGCCGCCTCGGCGCTGATCAGCGCCACCGCCCACTCCAGCAGTTCATAGAGCGCGCTGACGGCCAACGCCACTGCCGTGACCAGCAGCCAGATCCAGCCGGCACCACGCAGCGGGGTGGCGCGCAGCAGAATCTCCCGCGCCAGCAACGCCGGAACAAAACCCTGCGCCAGGTGGCCGAGGCGGTCATAGTGGTTGCGGGTCAGATCGAACCAGTCGGCAAACCAGAAGCCCAGTGGCACTCGCGCATAGGTGTAGTGGCCACCGACCATCAGGATCACCCCATGCAGAAACAGCAACCGATACAGCAGCGGTGTCAGGGGGTGGCGGTGGTGGGTGGCAAGCAGGATCGGCAGCGCAATCAGCACCGGTGCCACCTCGAGCCACCAGGTGGCGCGGTCATGGGGTTGCCAGCCGGAGCCCAGCAGCACCAGCAGGGTGGCGAGCAGCAGCAGGCTGCGTTCATGTCGGAGCAGAAAGGTCATGGGTACTCGGACGTGCGGCTGAAGTGGTCAGTCTGAATGCCGTGATCCTGACCGTGAGCAGGGAGTTCGACCGCCGACAGAGCCATTCGCCGGCTCTGAATGGGTGGCCGATGTGCCGGATTCAGCCAGCGGCAATGCGGGGGATGAAGTAGATCTCGCAGTCGGGCGCCAGTGGTTCGGCGAAGGGCCTCTGGTAGATGACACCATCGATGGCGAGCGCCGAATGCTGTTGCACATGTTCCGCCAGCGCCGGGCAGTGACGGCGCAACTGCTCGAACAGTTCGCGCACGTCAACGGCAGCCAGATTCAACTCTGCAACCCCTCCGGCGAGGGGTTGCAGTTCGCTCGACAGCAGCACCCGGGCCAACCGGTTCAGGCTCCGGCGGCCTGCAAGCCTGCCAGCACCCGTGGCGGATTGAGTGGCAGGTGGCAGAAGCGCACCTGGGTGGCGTCATGCACCGCGTTGGCCACCGCACCCAGCGGCGGCACGATCGGCGTCTCGCCGACACCGCGCACGCCATAGGGGTGCGACGGATTCGGCACCTCGACGATCACCGCATCGATCATCGGCAGGTCGAGGGCGACCGGCATCCGGTAGTCGAGGAAGGCGGGATTTTCCATCACCCCCTGGGCGTTGTAGACATACTCCTCGTTCAGCGCCCAGCCGATGCCCTGCACGGCGCCGCCCTGCAACTGCCCTTCGACATAGGCAGGGTGGATCGCCTTGCCGGCATCCTGAATCACCGTGTAGCGGATGATGTCGACCTTGCCGGTTTCCGGATCGACTTCGACATCGCAGAGGTGCACACCGAAGCCGGCGCCGGCGCCCTGTGCCATCAGTGAGGCGCGTCCGGCAATCGGACCACCGGTGTGGGCCGCATTTCTGGCCAGCTCGGCGAAGCTCAGCGGCTTCAGATCCTTTTCGGCAGCCACCTCTGCCGCCGGCACTGCCGCACCATCGACCCAACTCACCTGATCGATCTCGACGTTCCAGACCTTGGCCGCGCGCTCACGCATCTGCCGGATCACATCTTTTGATGCCTGGATGACCGCCATGCCGGTGGCAAAGGTGGTGCGGCTGCCGCCGGTGACATCGCAATAGCCGGCGGTCTCGGTGTCGCCGACCAGGGCATTGATGCGCTCGTAAGGAATGCCCAGCTCTTCGGAGGCCATCAGTGCCATCGAGGCGCGCGAACCGCCAATGTCGGGGCTGGCGGTGATCACGATCGCGCTGCCATCCTCCTGCACATTGACCGTCGCGCTCGACTGCATGCCGACGTTGAACCAGAAGCCGGCCGCCACGCCGCGTCCCTGGTTGGCGCCGAGTGGTGCGCGGTAGTGCGGATGGCTCTCGGCCTGCTTGAGGCAGGCTTCAAAGCCGATGGCGGGGAATTTTGGACCATAGACCGCCTGCGACCCCTCACGCACGGCGTTGTCGAGGCGGAACTGGATCGGATCGATCGCCAACTTGTGCGCCATCTCGTCGATCATCGACTCCATCGCGAAGGCCGCCATCGGCGCTCCCGGTGCCCGATAGGCCGCCACCTTCGGCTTGTTGACCACCACGTCATAGCCGGTGATGCTGAAGCTCTGCATCTCGTAGGAGACGAACACGCACATGCAGCCGGGCATCACCGGCGAGCCCTTGAAGGCGCCCGCTTCGTACTTCAGCTCGGCCTCGGCGGCCATGATCTTGCCGGCGCGGTTGGCGCCAAGCTTGATGCGGATGCGGCTGGCCGAGGTGGGACCGGTGGCGCGGAACACCTCTTCGCGGTTCATCACCATCTTGACCGGACGGCCCGACTTCAGCGACAGCATGATCGCGACCGGCTCCTGATAGACGGTGGTCTTGGCACCGAAGCCGCCGCCGATTTCGCTCGGAATCACCTTGATGCGGGAGACATCCCAATTCAGCACCTTGCTGGTCAGCGTGCGGACCACGAAGGGGCCCTGGGTGCAGCACCAGAGCGTGGCCTGACCATTTTCGCGGCAGTCGGCCACGACGGCATGGGGCTCGATATAGCCCTGGTGGACGGTGGGGGTCGAGAATTCACGCTCGATCACCACATCGGCCGCTGCAAAGCCGGCGGCAAGGTCGCCACGCGCCAGCTTGATCACCGTGGCGACGTTGGAGGCGCGATCGGCCGCAGCGGGCAGCCCCTGGGTGCGCATCTCATCATGCAGCAACGGTGCGTTGTCGGCCATGGCGGCCTCGATGTCCATCACCGGTGTCAGCACTTCATAGTCGACCCGAATCTTTGCCAGTGCCGCCTCGGCGATTGCATCGGAGGTGGCCGCCACCGCGGCCACCGCATGGCCGTGGTAGAGCACCTTGTCGCGCGCCATGACGTTGCGGGCCAGATCCCACACATCGATCTGCGACTCGCCGGCCTCTTCCATCGCCGATTTCAGATGGGGGAAGTCGGCACCGGTCACCACCGCCATGACGCCCGGCAGCTTTTCGGCCTCGCTGACATCGATCGAGCGAATGCGCGCATGGGCATGCGGGCTGCGCAGCGTCTTGCCATGCAGCATGCCGGGCAGGTGGCGGTCGGCACCGTAGTTGGCGCGCCCGGTCACCTTGTCGATGCCATCGGGGCGGACCGGGGAGGTGCCGATCGATCGGTAGGTCTTGGGAGTGCTCTGCTCGCTCATGGTGTCGCTCCTTTGAGTTCCGCGGCGGCATCGAGCACCGCACGCACGATCTTGTCATACCCGGTGCAACGGCACAGGTTGCCGGAGAGCCAGTAACGCACCTCCTGCTCGGTCGGATCGGGGTTCTGTTCCAGCAATGCCTTGGTCGCCACGATGTAGCCGGGCGTGCAGATGCCGCACTGCAGGGCGGCATGTTCGAGGAACTTCTGCTGGATCGGGTGCAGCTCATGCGGCTTGGCGATGCCCTCGATGGTGCCGATCTGCTGTCCCTGGGCCTCGACGCCCAGCATCAGGCAGGAGCAGATCAGCCGGCCATTGAGCTGCACCGAGCAGGCGCCACAGTCGCCGGTCGCACAACCCTCCTTGGTGCCGGTCAACCCCAGCTCGTCGCGCAGCACCTCCAGCAGGCTCTGCTGCGGCTCACAGAGAAATTCGATCGCTTCACCATTGATGGTGGTGGAGACATGTTGCTTCGCCATCTTCATTACCCCTGTTGTTGCGCCCGTTGTGCCGCGGCGCGGATGGCGCGCTTGGCCAGCACCCCGGCGATGTGGCGGCGGAATTCCGCGGTGCCTCGCTTGTCGCTGATCGGATTGCCCACCCGCGTGGCGGCCTGGGCGGCCCGTGCCAGCGACTCGTCATCGATCTTCGAACCGATGATGGCGTCGGCCACGGTGGGCGCCAGCAGTACCGTTGCGGCCACGGCGCCGACGGCGGCACGCGCCGCGCGGCAGACGCCCTGTTCATCCAGGGTGAGCGCAACACCGACACCGACGACGGCAATGTCCATCTCGGCACGCGGCGTAAAGCGCAGGTAGGCATCGGAGCTGCGTGCGGCCGGCAGCGGCAGCCGCAGTTCGACGACGAACTCCTCCGGCGCCAGCGTCGTGCGTCCTGGCGCAGCGGGCAGCTCGGCCACCGGTAGCCAGCGCTCGCCACTGGCACTGACCACACGCGCCTCGGCGCCGACGGCCACCAGTGCCGGCACACTGTCGGCACCGGGTGATGCGTTGCAGAGGTTGCCGACCGGCGTGGCCCGGCCCTGCACCTGGGTCGAACCGATCAGTTCGATAGACTCCACCACGCCGGGAAACAGCTTGCGCAGCTCGGGATGCCCGCAAATTTGCGCGGCGCTGATGGCCGCACCGATGCGCAGGTGGCTGGTGCCGATCTCCAGCACGCTGGTTTCCGGAATCTTCTTGATGTCGAGCACGCGCGAAGTGCTGCGCGCGCCGGCACGCATCTGCACCAGCAGGTCAGTCCCGCCGGCCAGGATACGAGTGGGCACGGATGAGGCGCTCTTGAGGAGTTCAGTGGCCGCGGCCAGTGAAGTGGGCGCCACATAGTCGAAAGGTTGCATGAAGCCTCCCTAATGAGCCTGTGGTCGAGCGACAGCGGCGTCGGGCATATTGATCCAGACCAGGCCGCGCGCTCGTTGTTATATCCGCGATCGGAGCGAAAGTGCGTCGCTCTGAATCGGTTGTTCTGTTCGGCAGCAAGGATGGGGGAACGCCACGCATCGCGCGCAGCGGTTCCAGCTCGAGGACACCGCATTATATAAACAGAAATCGGCCGGCGAAAAGGGCCGGCGAAGTGCACGGTGCGACCGACGCTGAGTGACGCGATGGCTGGGGGCTGCGGTATCATGCCACCATTGCACAGCCACAGGAGCCCCCATGCAGCACGCCAACAATGTCGACCTGGGTGAGATCGCCAAGTTCGAAGCCCTGGCCAACCGCTGGTGGGACCCCGACAGCGAGTTCAAGCCGCTGCATGACATCAATCCGCTGCGGCTCAACTACATCAACGAGCGGGCAGGGCTGGCCGGCAAGCGGGTGGTCGACATCGGCTGCGGCGGCGGCCTGCTGGCGGAGGGGATGGCAGTGCGCGGCGCCGAGGTACTGGGCATCGACATGGGCGAGGCGCCACTGGCGGTGGCTGAGCTGCATCGGCTCGAATCGCAACTGGAAGGGCTGAGCTACCGCCGGGTGACCGCCGAGGCGCTGGCGGATGAGCAGCCGGCCGCCTTTGACCTGGTCACCTGTCTGGAGATGCTCGAGCATGTGCCCGATCCGCTGTCGGTGATTCGGGCCGCGGCCCGGCTGGTGAAGCCGGGCGGTCATCTGTTCTTCTCGACCATCAACCGCAATCCGAAATCCTTTCTGTTCGCCATCGTTGGCGCCGAATATCTGCTGGGTCTGCTGCCGCGCGGCACCCATCAATATACCCGTTTCATCCGCCCGGCCGAGTTGGCCGGCTGGCTCAGAATGGCCGATCTGCGGCTGGATGACCTGACCGGCATGGTCTACAACCCGCTGACCCGGCGCTACCGGCTCGACCGCGATGTCGACGTCAACTATCTGCTCCATGCGGTGAAGGGGGCGTGAAGCCGATGCGGACGCTCTCCACGGTGCTGTTCGACCTCGATGGCACCCTGCTCGATACCGCCCCCGACTTCATCGTGGTGCTGCGCCAGTTGATGCAGCAGCGGCAGTGTCAGCGCCTGCTCAGTGACAAGGCGATTCGTGAGACGGTGTCGGAGGGGTCGGGCGCGCTGATCACTCTGGGCTTTGGCCATGCGCCCGATGCAGCCGAGTTCGAGCCGCTGCGCCAGCAGTTGCTCGATCTTTACCAGCGCAACGGCCATGCGCGAACCCGGCTCTTCGCCGGCCTGGCCGAACTGCTCGACTGGTTCGATGCAACGGGCATTGCCTGGGGCGTGGTGACCAACAAGCCGAGTCACTATGCGGTGCCATTGATGCAGGGGCTCGATCTGCTGCCGCGCTGCCGCACTCTGGTCTGCCCTGACCATGTCACGCGACGCAAGCCCGATCCCGAACCGATCCTGCTTGCCTGTCGTCAACTTGACCGCCCGGTGGCGCATACGCTCTACATCGGCGACCACCGCCGCGACATCGAGGCCGGCCGGGCCGCCGGCGCCCTGACGATGGCGGCCGCCTACGGCTACGTGCATCCGGCCGATCCGGCCGAGCAGTGGCAGGCCGACCACCTGGTGCGCAGCGTCGATGAGATGGCATCGTGGCTGCGGCAACGGCTCTCCGCCGACTGAAACCCGGGCGGCAGGGAGTTGCCGTGTTCGCGAATTTACCGAGTCTCTGGGAGGCCACAGCAAATGTTTGAATATCAACCACCTTCCGACTTGTTGCAGGGGCGTTTCATTCTGGTGACCGGCGCCGGTGCCGGCATCGGCCGGGCCGCGGCCAACTGCTACGCGCGCCACGGCGCCACCGTGGTGTTGCTGGGGCGCACGGTCAAGCATCTCGAAGAGTGCTACGACGAGATCGTCGCCGCCGGTGGACCCGAGCCGGCCATCTATCCGATGAATCTGCAGGGCGCCACCCTGCGCGACCACCAGGATCTGACCGCGACCCTGGAGCGGGAGTTCGGCCAGCTTCATGGTGTGCTGCACAATGCCGCGCTGCTGGGCCGGCGCACGCCGCTTGGGCAGTACCCGCTCGATGAGTGGCAGAAACTGCTGCAGGTCAATCTGACTGCCGCCTTCATGATGACGCAGGCGCTGCTGCCGCTGTTGATGCAAGCCGATGATGCTTCAGTGATTTTTACTTCGTCGGGCGTTGGCCGACGCGGACGTGCCTACTGGGGTGCCTATGCGGTCACCAAGTTTGCCGTCGAGGGCATGGCGCAGGTCTGGGCCGAGGAGCTGGGCGCGGTGAGTCAGGTGCGGATCAACAGCATCAATCCGGGCGCGACCCGCACCCGGATGCGGGCCGACGCCTATCCCGGCGAAGATCCGGACCGCAATCCGGCTCCGGACGAAATCATGCCGCTCTACCTCTACCTGATGGGGCCGCAGAGCCGCCATCTCAACGGTGTTTCGCTGGATGCGCAGACGCGCGACGGACAACCCGGATGACAGTATTTTGACTGATCACCCGCCGAGCGAAGGAGGGCAGCGGCGGCTTTCTGGTCAAAAAACCACCACTCCTGCCGTTTCTGGCCAATAAACCGGCTGAAAAACAGTTTTGAGCTTGGAAAACAGTCTCTTGATAGTTGGCACGGCTTTCGCTAAAGCAGTCGTGTCAACGAGGCGCCCATCAGCGTGACGCCCGGATCAAGCCAAGACTCTCTGGAGTGATGAATCCATGTCCGCAGTGTTATCGATTCCGACCCCTTCGCGCGACGCATCCCTGCCGGGAAGTGGGGGCGGTACCGCCGACGCCATTGCCGCCGAACTGGCGGAGCTGAATCTGCAGCTCGGTCTTGCCCGGCTGTTGCAGACTTCGCTCGAAGTGGAGCAACTGCTCACCTTTTTTGCCGACTGGGTCAGCAAGATCATGCCGATCACTGGCCTGGGCTATCGGCACGAGGATGAGCAGATCGAGTTCGCCTGGGAGGGAGATGGCTGCATCCAGTTGAACTACCGACTGGCGATCGAACAGATGGCGCTGGGTGAGATCGGGTTGCATCGCAACCACCCCTTCAGCGAGGCCGAGACCGAATTGCTCGAAACCCTGCTCTCCACGCTGATCTTTCCGTTGCGCAACGCCTTGATTCACCGCAAGACGCTGCGCACGGCCCTCACCGATGGTCTGACCCAGGTCGGCAACCGTCAGGCATTCGAGAGCGCGATGCGCCGCGAGGTCGATCTGGCCAGACGGCATCGTCAGCCGCTGTCGCTGCTGATGATCGATGTCGACCACTTCAAAAGGATCAATGACAGCCATGGCCACCCGGCCGGTGACCAGGTGCTGAGCGAACTGGCTGCCGAGATCGGCCGGGCGGCCCGTTCGACCGACCTGCTCTATCGCTATGGCGGTGAGGAGTTCGCACTGCTGCTGCACAACACACCGGCCGAAGGGGCACTGATCACCGCAGAGCGCATCCGCCGGGCGGCGGCCAAACTCGAGGTCACCTACCGCGGCAGCGTGCTGAACTTCACGGTCAGCCTGGGAATCGCCACGCTGCACGACGACTCAGCGGCTGAACTGCTGCGGCGCGCCGATGAAGCGCTCTACCGGGCCAAGCACGAGGGGCGCAACCGCGTCTGCATGGCCGAGGAAGCAGCGGCAGATCAATTGTCTCGGTAACCGGTTTTTGCCGCTGTCGCTCGACTGCTGCTACGGCTTCTCTTTTTGACTGACGGCCCGGATCGCCTTGATGATGTCGCGCCAACTGAGAATGCCCACAGGCGTGTTGTCGGGGTTGACGATTGGAATGCATGAGACGGCGTGTTCGTCAAACAGCCTGATGGCATCGAGCACGCTGCTCTCCTCCTGCAAAAAGATCGGCTTGCGGCTCATGATCTGGTGAACCCGCTTGTTGAGGGTCGCGGTGTCTGCATCACGCTCCGCCCCTTTGCCGATATTCGGGCTGATCGCCTTCAACAAATCCCGATCCGAGACGACGCCGAACAGCTTGCCATGCTCGACCACGATCAAGTGATGGAATCTGGTCCGGCTGAAAATCTCCCGCACTGCCGACAGCCTGTCGTCGAGGTGCACTGTCACCACCGGTGAAGACATGATCGCGCTGACTTTCACTGTTGCCCCCTGAAGACGCAGTCACACAGCAAAGTCTAGCCGCCAGCCTCAGCTTTGCTGTGCAGCATTGATCGAGCACGACCGGGTGCTGAAACGGGCGTCAGTCTGGCTTCATTTTCTCAGCGAACTGTGGGTCACGCGCTGTCTCCGGACTGGCTCATCTGACGAAAGTCCTCTGCCTTTTTTGCCCTGCAGCAACCAGCGAATGTCACGCCAACACCTGTAGAATTGGGGACAGACCATGGTTTCCCGTTACGGTTTTCTGCCAAAGCGGAGCAGAAACCAGGAAACCGTGGTCTGTCCCCAATTCTCCCGGATGCTGTAGTTCAACCGCTGGATGTGGGCGCGTACCTCATCCAGCAGCTTCGGCGTGGATGCCCCGCCGGAGGCGTGGTCGACAATCGTTTTGGGGTGTACTACCACGTTTGACATGACGCTTAACCTCGGTATAGCCTTGCCTGGCAAAATATTAGACACCCGTAAGGTGTAAAACAAGCCACCTTTTGGGGTGTCCATTTATAGTTAGGCTTCACAATCCACCTATGAAGCTCCTCACCGATCTAATTTCCGAACTCTCGGAGCCCCAGCCGAGTTTGATCGACGCACTCGTGAAGACGAAAGTTCTTCTCCACAGGGTTGGTCGGCGCGACTTGGTTGATTGGGTTAACAACGAGATCAACGGGTATCCTGACGACGCTCCACTTCCGAGTTATCGCGTCATCCCAGCCCATGTCAAGGGCAATGTCACAAACAACGCATACTCGTACTCTGACCACCCGCTACCTACAATGCACCTAACCAAGGAGCAAAGGAAGCGTCTTGAAGAACTCGAGATGCGCGATTCCATTGCCGTCTTGGAGGGTTTGGCCAAGCACGATACGAAGGGCCTTCAGCGCCCGTTGCCGGTGGAGTATGCAGCGTTCTTCAATAAAGCACTCTCTGGCGGCTACAAGGTACAGCAAGCTTGGTGCGATATTGGGATTGGTCGGTTTGCACAAATCACGGCTCAGGTGCGGTCGAAGCTCCTGGACTTCCTGCTTGACGTGAGTGAAAAGGTTGGAGCAGATATGTCGGACGAAGCGGTCAAGCGCGTAGCACAGTCACCCGAGACAGGATCAATGTTCAACAACGCCATTTTCGGCGACAACGTGACCATCTTGGTCGGCCACAATAATCAGCAAACTGTTCGCAATTCAGTCGAGCGCGGAGACTTTGATTCACTCGCCGCGTTCCTGCGCGCAAAGCAAGTGCAGGAATCCGACGTTGCCGCGCTGCAGCAGGCAATAGCCGCGGACTCCACGAGTACGGAGGTTGCAGAGAAGAGCTTTGGTCCGCAAACCCGGTCGTGGCTCTCCCGAATGATGGACAAGGCCATCAATGCAGCGTGGCAGGTCGAAATTGGTGTCGCCGGTGGCCTACTGACAAACGCACTATCGAGGTACTACGGCTGGTGAAGCCTAACCCCTCGCTCAACCGGACCCGCTACGGCAAGCGCCGTAAGCCCGGGCTGAGGCACTTGGTGCATCATCTCAGCCCGGGCATACGGCGCTTGCCTCCGCTGGCCGGTTAGCTCGAACGTTAGGCGTCGCAATCCACCGCTTTCTCCAACTAAACATCGGGAGGGCTCATGCACTGCAAGGGATGGTCCGGCAAGACGATAGGCGCGCTCGCCATGCTAGCCGCTACTTCTGGACATGCGCAACTTAACGTCTGCAATCGAAATGCGGAGGCCATCTATGTGTCCGTACGAATGTATGTCAACGAAGAGTGGGTGACGTACATGAATCGACGCGTGGAGGGCGCCAGCTGCAAGGAGATCATCACCGAAGTACTAAAGAATCGATATCTGTACATATTCGCCCGATCGCCTAGTCGCAAGTGGTCCGGCGATGGTCCGAACTTCTGTGTCCGAGTCGAGAACACCTCTGGAATCAAGACAGAAAAATATTGTCAGGTGAACCAGAACGAATACGACATGGAGGACTTCATCTCCATTGATCGAGGCGCCGGAAAAACATCTTACGGAATCGCATTTCAACCGGGGCAACCTGGGTACGAACCAATCGTGCGGCCGGGAGAAGTGTCACCACCAGTTGGCGTTGCTCCGCCAGGGGTCACTAATAGGGGCCGCAGCGGCCGAGGCGATCAAAGCCCAACGCCGCCTCCACCACCGCCACCACCATCACGCACTACTCAGTCGTCAGGGGGAGGCCCCGCGGCAGGCGGCCCGTGCAGCGGCAACGCGTGCGAGGACCTTAGAATTCAGCAAAGAGACGGTTGCATAGTTCTCGTAAACCGCAATCCGGACCGTCGAATCAAAGTCGAGGGTTCCAACTGGATTCCTGCTTACGTCTATCGAGTATATGCAGGCTCAGAACTGGTGCCGCGCACCTACGACAACTATTGTCATCGCGACTGGTACAGTAAATGGATGGCAAATTACGATTGACGATTACTCAAGGAGAAGCAAAATGAAATACCTATTTGGTGTACTTGCCTTGGTGCTTTCGGCAACGCCTGCTATGGCCGCAGACGTCTCGTTTTCGTTGTGCAACAAGTTCGGCACAGGGACAAAAACTGTCGTAATAAAGGACAAAAAGGCCAATATGAAGAAGTTGTTTGAAGGGGCCGTGGCACGCGATGCGTGCCAAACGATTACGGCCTACAGTACCGATGGGAAGTTTGCAGAAATCGAAATCACCGTTGAGCAGGGAACGCCGTACGGTGTGCCGTGGATCGCGCCCGGAGATTCGGTAAGCTTTTAGCAATCGATAGGAAGAGACTGTCGCCGTTCGTCCACACCCGGGCGACGCCTAACCCCTCGTTCAACCGGACCCGCTACGGCAGGCACCGCAAGGCCGGGCTGAGGGACATGGTGCATCATCTCAGCCCGGCCTTACGGTGCCTGCCTCCGCGGGCCGGTTAACTCGAACGTTCGGCCCCAACACGCACATGATTACTTCTTGGCAGGTTGCTACAGCAGCAGAGGCATTTGCAGCCGCGCAGTTTGCGCGCTGTGGATGGGATGTGTCCGTGCAGTACGGAGCTAATCAACCCGAGTACGATCTGGTCGCCGTTTCCGGCGAACGCATGTTGAAAGTTTCCGTGAAAGGAAGCCAAGACGGTGGGTGGGGCCTCACGCAGTCACACATCGCCAACGCCGACTACCACGGTGCCGTAGATGCTTGGTTGAAGAAGCATTCGAAGAAGACCGTCTTCTGCCTCGTTCAATTTCGCGGCGTCGCGATTGATGCGCTACCTCGCATGTATCTCGCCACCCCAACTGAAATTGCTTCGTGGTTGAAGGCGGCCGCAGCCGGGCGCGGTGACACCATCTTGTATGAGGAGCACATCTGGACAAGCCGTGCCAAGGCGGCGGGAACAATTGACCGAATTCCTACGGCTTGGAAATTCACCGAAGAACGGCTCAGTGAAATATCCGTTGGGGCCGAACCCTGCGGTCAACCGGACCTTGCGCATAAAGCCGCGCAAGGCCGGTTACCTTGAACGTTGGGCATGCAAATAAGGAGGGAACGATAAATGCCCAGAACCGGAGCTCTAAGCGCTATTTGTCTTACTTTCGCAATGGTTTACAGTACTGCCGCGTTCGCTTATGACCCAATCGACTGTTTGAACGATGTCACCAAAATAGACCCTGAGATCAATATCGGGTCGGGGACTGAGCTTTGCTCCGGAGCATGGACGCCCGAGCCCGCAAAGTGCTATGGACTCATTTCCAAAATAGATGAAGGCATTATTCGCGGCATCGCCGTTGAACTCTGCGCCGGTTCGGTAAATTCGGAAAAGACCATTGCTTGCTACGTTAAGGCGGGCACAGAAATAAAATTGAATCGCGGTCTCTCAACGACATTGTGTAGCGCAAGAAAAAGTAAGAACTAGTGCATGCCCAACATGGCGCTCAACCTCGCTCCCTTTGGTCGCTGGACGCTGCGCGATAAAGCCGCGCAGCGCCGGTTAGCTCTACGTTAGAGATCATCATGATCCGGCACTCCGCACGCACTCGCTATTACGTTCATGGCGACCATCATGAAGAAACGCCAAACATGTACTACTGTGCGCGTTGCGACTTGTTCGAGCCTGCGCAGCACTTTGAAGATCCCGACCACGTTTCAACTCGTGCACAGAGATACGCGCAGTCACTTCAATCGTGGGAGCGCTACGCGAAGAAACCAAACACAAAGTTTTTCCGACCATCAGATGCCAAAAACATCATTGCCGAACTGGCAGCCGCTGACGTCAAGGCTGAAAAGGCCGCAAGGAGTCAACTCTATCGTTGGCTTCTTCGCCAAACTAAGCGCGACGACCCGGTTGGTGATTTTGCCTGTGATGTGGAGCGTGACCGATCATTCCCGCGGACAACGAGTTCCCTCGAAAACATAAGAAGCTACTTGCTCCTCAGGCATGCCGCACCTGAAGCCATTCTCGCGTTCGATGAAGCTTGCACCGAATTTAGAGCGAAGGGAAAGGTGCGGGCCGGTATATCCGTTACTCAGCGGTTCGCGATCTTCAAGCGTGATTCATATCGGTGCTGCATTTGTGGGGCGTCCGCCGAAGAAGGCAGCAGACTGGAAGTTGACCACAAGATCGCAGTCGCAAAGGGTGGCACAAACGGCGAGGACAACTTGTGGACACTCTGTTTTGAATGCAATCGCGGAAAGGGAACCCATGATCTCTAACCCTGCGTTCGAGGCGACCTGTGAGCTTTTTGGGGACAGACCACGGTTTCCCAGTCCTGACCAAGGTCGATTGCTTATCCGCAACAGATCATACCGACAAACCAGTGGAGTGATGCAACAGCGGGTCGCGCTCCATCTGCGCCAGCAGCAGCCGGGCAGCGCTGTCGAGTGATGGCGAGCGCAGGGCAGGGCGTCGAAGCACTTCATCCATGCTGTCAGCCACCCGATTCGCAGGCGCAGAGGGTTGAACGGTCGGTTTGGGAGCCGGAAAGATTCCGCATCGCCAGGCTCGCCTCAACAGCGTGATCGCGATCGCATGACGTGGTGAGATCGGAGTTTTCAACGCTCTGCCAGCCACCTCTGCCGTGGCAAGGCTTCTGGATGCCATGGCCCGCGGCTACAATGCGCGCTTTCGGCGACAAAGCGGGTGGTGCCTTTTGAGCAGAGTCAATCTGGGAATTTGCGGCCTGGGAACGGTCGCGACGGGCGTGATCAGGGTGTTGGAGCGCAATGGCGGCGAAATTGCCCGCCGCGCCGGCACTGCGTTGCACATTGCCCACATCGGTGCGCGGCGGGACCACCCGGGCTGCGACACTTCGGCCTACCGCGTCAGCCGTGATCTGTTCGCCGTGGTGCGCGACCCGGAGGTCGATGTGGTGGTGGAGCTGATTGGTGGCTGCGACACCGCGCGCAGTCTGATTCTCGAGGCCATTGCGGCCGGCAAGCATGTGGTGACGGCGAACAAGGCGCTGATTGCGCTGCATGGCAACGAGATTTTCGCCGCGGCCCGCGAGCGCGGTGTGATGGTCGCCTTCGAGGCGGCGGTGGCGGGCGGCATCCCGATCATCAAGACGCTGCGCGAGGGGCTGAGTGCCAATCGCATCGAATGGCTGGCCGGCATCATCAATGGCACTGGCAACTTCATTCTGAGCGAGATGCGCGACAAGGGGCGCGCTTTTGACGATGTGCTGAAAGAGGCGCAGGCGCTGGGCTATGCCGAGGCCGATCCCACCTTCGATGTCGAAGGCATCGATGCGGCGCACAAGCTGACCATTCTGGCTTCGATCGCCTTTGGCATTCCGCTCAACTTTCCGGCCGTCTACACCGAGGGCATCAGCCGTCTGACGCCGATGGATGTCGCCTATGCCGAAGAGCTGGGTTATCGCATCAAGCATCTGGGCATTGCCCGGCGCAGTGCCAAGGGGGTCGAGCTGCGTGTCCATCCGACGATGATCCCGGCCAGGCGACTGCTGGCCAATGTCAACGGGGTCAAGAATGGCCTGATGATTCAGGGCGATGCGGTGGGGCCGACGCTGTTCTATGGTGCCGGCGCCGGCGCTGAACCGACCGCCTCGGCAGTGATCGCGGATCTGGTCGATGTGGCCCGCCAGCTCGGGGCCGACTGCGGACGGCAGGTGCCCTCACTGGCCTTCCATGCCGATGCGCTGGTCGAATTGCCGATGGTGCCGATCGAAGCGGTCGAATCACCCTTCTATCTGCGCATCCATGCGCTCGATCGGGCCGGTGTGCTGGCCAAGGTGGCGACCATTCTCAGCCGGCGTGGCATCAGCATCGAGGCGCTGATTCAGAAGGAGCCGCCAATCATTCCCGAGTCGCAGGAGATCGCCGTGCCGATCATCATGCTGACCCACCATGTGGTGGAGCGTGAGCTGAATCAGGCGATTGCCGAAATCGAGCAGCTCGACGAAGTGCTCGAACCGGTCTGCCGCATCCGCGTCGAGTACCTCGCCACCGAATAATTGCCGAGAAAGGAGCCCAAATGGCCACATCCAGCCGCTATGTCGGCCTGATCGACCGCTACCGTGACCGCCTGCCGGTGCACGACGACACCCGTTTCATCAGCCTTGGCGAAGGCAATACACCGTTGATCCGGCTCAACAATCTGCCGAGGTTGCTGGGCAGGGAGGTCGACATCTATGTCAAATATGAGGGGCTGAATCCCACCTGCTCGTTCAAGGACCGCGGCATGACCATGGCGGTCACCAAGGCGGTCGAGGGCGGCAGCCGCGCGATCATCTGCGCTTCGACCGGCAACACCTCGGCGTCGGCGGCCGCCTATGCCGCCCGCGCCGGCATCACCGCCTTCGTGCTGATTCCGGAAGGCAAGATCGCGCTGGGCAAGCTGGCACAGACGATGATGTACGGGGCTGCCATCATCCAGATCCGTGGCAATTTCGATGTCGGTATGGCGCTGGTCAAGCAGGTGGCGGATGAGGCACCGGTCACCATCGTCAACTCGATCAACCCCTATCGTCTGCAGGGACAGAAGACCGCCGCCTTTGAAATCGTCGAGGAGCTGGGGCTGGCACCCGACTTTCACTGTCTGCCGGTCGGCAATGCCGGCAACATCACTGCCCACTGGATCGGCTACAGCGAATACCAGCACGATGGCATCATCAACAGCCGGCCGCGGATGCTGGGCTATCAGGCCGCCGGAGCGGCCCCCTTCGTCACTGGGCAGATGGTCGACGCACCGGAGACGGTCGCGACCGCGATTCGCATCGGCCACCCGCAGTCGTGGGACAAGGCCTGGAGTGCGCAGCGCGAGTCGCAGGGCTGGTTCGACGCGCTGAGCGACGAGGAGATTCTGCAGGCGCAGCGGCTGCTGGCGATGCATGAGGGCATCTTCTGCGAGCCGGCGTCGGCGGCCTCGGTCGGCGGTGCGATGCGCGACATCCGCGCTGGCAAGATTCCCGAAGGCAGCAAGGTGGTCTGCACCCTGACCGGCCACGGACTGAAGGATCCTGACAGCGCCATCGCCCAGTGTCAGGGCACCGAGACGCTGCTGACGGTCGATGCCACCCTCGATGCCGTGCGCCGGGTGATTCTGGAGCGAATCGGCTGACCCTGCGGGAATCCGAATGGCTGCATTGCGCCGACGAATTCAACGCCACGCCGGCGCGACCAGGGATGGTCTGCTGCCGGCGCAACCCGAGGCGCTGCTGGCCGCTCTGTATCGGCACCGTGGTCTGGGCGAAGGCGCGGTGAATCAGCCGCTGGAGCTGGCTGGTCTGCTGCCGCCGGCTGATCTGAAAGGCATCGATGCGGCCGTCGAACTGGTGATCGATGCCATCACCCAGGGACGGCGCATTCTGGTGGTCGGCGATTTCGATGCCGATGGCGCCACCAGCTGCGCGGTGGCCGTGACCGGGCTGCGGCTGCTGGGTGCCACCGAAGTGGGCTATCTGGTGCCGAACCGCTTCGAATTCGGCTATGGCCTCACGCCCGAGATCGTCGCCATCGCCGCCCGCTCCGCGCCTCATCTGCTGATCACTGTCGACAATGGCATCTCCAGCATGGCGGGCGTGTTGCAGGCGCAGGCGGCCGGCATCCGGGTGCTGATCACCGACCACCACCTGCCCGGCGCCGAGTTGCCGCCGGCCGATGCCATCGTCAACCCGAATCAGCCCGGTTGCCGTTTTGCTTCCAAGGCCCTGGCCGGGGTTGGGGTGATCTTCTACCTGCTGCTGGCGGTGCGTGGTCGACTGCGCGATGAGGGCTGGTTCGGTGCCGGTGTGCAGGCGCCGAATCTGGCCGAGTTGCTCGATCTGGTGGCGCTGGGCACGGTGGCGGATGTGGTGCCGCTGGATGGCAACAACCGCATTCTGGTCGAGCAAGGTCTGCGCCGAATCCGTGCTGGCCGTGCCCGCCCCGGCATCCAGGCACTGCTGGAGGTGAGTGGGCGTCCGAGCGACAGCGTGGTCAGCAGCGATCTGGGCTTCGCCGTGGGGCCGCGGCTCAACGCGGCCGGGCGGATGGATGACATGACCCTCGGCATCGAATGTCTGCTGGCGCCCGATCCAGCCCGGGCGCGGCAACTGGCGCAACTGCTCGACCGCTTCAATCAGTCGCGGCGTGAAACCGAATCGCTGATGCATGAAGAGGCACTGCTCGAACTGGAGCAGCAGGGGGAGCTCGCTGCCGAGGCGCTGCCGGTCGGTCTGGCGCTCTACCGTCCCGGCTGGCATCAGGGCGTGATCGGGATTCTGGCCTCGCGGCTCAAGGAGCGCTACCACCGGCCGGTGATCATCTTCGCGCAGGGCGGTGAGGGTGAGCTCAAGGGTTCGGCACGGTCGATTCCCGGCCTGCACATCCGCGACCTGCTCGATGCGATGGCGACGGCGCAGCCCGATCTGATCCGCCGTTTTGGCGGCCATGCGATGGCGGCGGGGCTCAGCATCGCCGACGGCGACTATTCCCGTTTCGCCACGCTGTTCGATCAGACGGCACGTCAATGGATCGCGCCCGAAGTGCTCGAAGGGATCGTGCTGAGCGATGGCATTCTGCCGGTCGCCGCGCTGACACTGGAGGTGGCACGGCAGCTGCGCTATGGCGGCCCCTGGGGGCAGCACTTTCCCGAGCCGCTGTTCGAGGGGGAGTTCGAGCTGCTGCAGCGACGCATCGTCGGGGGTCACCATCTGAAGATGCTGCTGGCCTCAGCTGAGGGTGGAGAGCCGCTCGATGCCATCGCCTTTCGCTTCGATCTCGACCAGTTGGAGCAGCTGCCGAACCGGCTGCGACTGGCCTACCGGCTCGACCTCAACCGCTATCGGGGCGAGACGCGGTTGCAACTGGTGGTCGAGCATTGGGAAGCGACCTAGGCGGCAGTTCGATCAGCGCAATGTCATCTTGTCGGGCGTGGTTTATGGTACCCTTTGCGCCTCTTTGCGGGGGGCGAGGTTGATGAAAGCGCGGGTGAAGTGGGCGGGCGACGTCATGTTCGTGGCCGAGTCGGGCAGTGGTCATGCAGTGGTGCTCGAAGGACCGCCGGAGCAGGGTGGCCGCAACGTCGGCATCCGGCCGATGGAGCTGCTGCTGATGGGGGTTGGTGGCTGTTCCTCTTACGACGTGGTGTCAATTCTGCGCAAGTCGCGGCAGCAGGTGACCGATTGCGTTGCGGAACTTACCGCCGAACGTGCCGACGAGGTGCCAGCGGTCTTCACCAAGATTCACCTGCACTTCATCGTCACCGGCCATGGCCTCAAGGAGGCACAGGTGAAGCGGGCGGTCGAGCTCTCCGCCGAAAAGTACTGCTCGGCGTCGATCATGCTGGGCCGGGCCGGCGTCGAAGTGACGCACGGGTATCAGATCATCGAACTGGACAGCAGCCATGGCTGAGCGACCCGCTGCCACCCGCGGAATGCGCCATGTCGCGCTGTTCGTGCGGGCCTTCGATGCGACCGAGCGATTCTATGTCGAGCTGATCGGCATGAAGGTGGAGTGGCGCCCCGACTCCGACAATGTCTACCTGACTTCGGGGCATGACAATCTGGCGCTGCACCGCGCTGCCGAGGGTCAGGCCGCCGGCGATGGTCGGCTCGACCACATCGGCTTCATGCTGGCGCGGGCCGAGGATGTCGATGCCTGGCATCTTTTTTTGCAGCAGGCCGGTGTCGAGATCGTCAAGCCGCCGCGCACCCACCGCGATGGTGCACGCAGCCTCTACTGCCGCGACCCCGATGGCGGTCTGGTGCAGTTGATCCACCACCCGCCGCTGGCCCTGTAACAATCTTTCCATTGAATATCACCGGCTCCGCATGCGGGGCCACTTCCACCTGTTATCGAGAAGGAGGGTTCCTCGGTTGAACGAAAACAGACTGCGGTTGCATGGGTTCAACAATCTGACCAAGGCGTTGAGTTTCAACATCTACGACATCTGCTACGCCAAGACCGAGGCACAGAAGCGCGCCTACATCGAGTACATCGATGAGCTCTACAACGCCGACCGGCTGACCACCATCCTCGAAGGGGTGGTCGAGATCATCGGCGCCACCGTGCTCAATATTTCGCGAGAGGATTACGATCCGCAGGGGGCCAGTGTCACCATGCTGGTGGCCGACCCGACCACACCGCCGTCCGAACATCTGATCACCGAGGCGCCCGGTCCGATGCCGCGCACAGTGCTGGGCCACCTGGACAAGAGCCATCTGACCGTGCACACCTATCCGGAGAGCCATCCCGACGAGGGGATCAGCACCTTTCGCGCGGACATCGATGTCGCCACCTGCGGGCTGATCTCACCGCTGAAGGCGCTGAACTACCTGATTCACGCCTTTGAATCGGACATCGTCACGGTCGACTACCGGGTACGCGGCTTCACCCGCGATGTCGATGGCGTCAAGCACTTCATCGACCACGAGATCAACTCGATCCAGAACTACTTCTCCGATGACACCCTCGACCGCTATCAGATGATCGATGTCAATGTCTATCAGGAGAACATCTTTCACACCAAGATGCTGCTCAAGGAGTTCAATCTGGACAACTACCTGTTCGGTACCGGATCGAGCGAGCTGAGCGAGCGCGAGCAGGCCGAGATTCGCAAGCAACTGCATCGGGAGATGCAAGAGATCTTCTACGGTCGCAACATCTGCTGAGCAAAAAAACCGCCATTGTGGCCGAGGCCACAATGGCGGAAACGCACTACACTCCCACTCAAATCAAATCGGTCCCACTCACCTCAGAAGTCGGCCGAGGCCATCAGCCAGAGCTTTTCGGTGTCGAACAGGCTGGCGTTGACGGTGTCGGCGCTGTAGTTGGCATACTTCAGCATCAGGCTGTAGTGCTTGCCGAACTTTCTGGAGATGACCAGGTCGCTTTCGTTGCCATAGTCCATGCCGCCAGTGTCCGAACGGTAGTCATGATAGATATAGGTTAGATCAACCTGCTCGATCTTGCCGCCGATGCTGAGGTAACGATCTTCCACGCCATTGGCCGGGGTGGTCAGAAAGCGGTCGGCATAGCCCTGGAACGCATGCAGCGTGGCCAGTGGGGTGCTGAAGCCGGTGCCGTTGTCGGAGCCCAGCAGTTCATAGCCGAGTTTCACGGTGGCCAGCGGCAGCGCCACGCCGCCTTCGACCAGCATGTAGTCACGCTCGAACTCATTTGGGTTGCTGCCGTGGTCCGACTGGCTGGCATACTCCAGGGCATAGAGCAGCTTGTAGTCGGTCAGTGGCTTGGCGGTGGCCAGACGCACACCATAGGTGGCGCTCGACAGCGCGGCCGAGGCCGTATCGTCGAAGTCGAGCAGATAGCCATAGCCGCTCAGCTTGCCGATCGGCAGCCCTTCGTAGCCGACATTGATCAGGTGGACCTCGCCGGGCAGGTCGGCCAGGTTGACACCATCATCGGGGCCGAAAATGCGGTTGACGTTGGTGATGTAACCGTAGAAGAGGTTGAGCTTGTCGATGCTCGTGTTGGTCAGCGTGATGCCGTCGAAGGTCTGTTCGTTCTGACGCCAGGCGACGCCGCCGACGAAGCGCTGGTTGTCGAGGTTGATGCGCTGCCGGCCATATTTGAGGTCGTTTTTGCCAAACTTGTAGGCGAGCCAGGCCTGGTTGACCTCGGTGGCGGTCGGATCGGCCACGATCGGATAGAGCGTGCGGCCATTGACAGTGCTGTTGTAGGTCTCACCGCCGATGGCGCTGACATCATCGACCTCGATCTGACCGGTGAAGCCCTGATAGGCGGCGGTGGTGAAATTGAGTCGGGTGCGCAGCGTCGAGGCGGCCGCTTCGCGTGCCTTGTTCTGCTCATCGACGGTTTCATAGCGGTAGCGCAGGTTGAGCTTGGCCTGCCCTTGGCTGATGGCCTCGGCAATCGAGGTGGCGGCGGCCGAACTGCTGCTGCCGTGCAGGCAGAGCAGCAGTGCGGTCATGCCGCTGACCAGGGTGCGGATCACCGGTGGGTTAAGGTGACTTTGGGTCATGAAGATCTCCTTGAGGGCTGAAAGAAAATCGCTAAAAAATTCAACAAATCCGCGGGTTGCTTATAAATCATCAACAACAATTCAGCATTGATCTGTGTGCCTGTTTTGGGCTTGACAATCCTGCGTCGCGGCAGACGGTGTTGCCGATCGACTGAGGATGGCGCGCAGCTCCGGCAGGCAGGAGCCGCAGTTGGTGCCGGCACGCAGCCGGTTGCCGATCACCTCTACGGTGCACAGTCGCTGGCTGTGGATGGCCTGTTCGATGGTGTTGAGGCCGACATTGAAGCAGACGCAGATCGTGCGGCCAGCATCGGGCTGGGCCACGGCCGGACGGGCTGCCAGCAGCGCCGGGCGGGCTGACGGCTCGATCTGGCCGCAGGCGAAGCGCTCCAGCAGCCAGGTGCGTTCGGCGGGCTGCGGTGTGCGGTCGATGAAGATCAGGCTGTCGAGCCGTCCGCCAATGAAGCGCGCAGCGCGGTAGCGGCCGGCTTCGGCATCCTGGAACTCGATCCAGCTGCTCTCCAGCATCGGATCAGTGGCAGGCAGTCGTGCGGTGAACCAGCCGCGCCAGTCATTGATGGGCTGCTTGCCGGCCAGTTCATGGCAGTGTCCTCCTTCGATCGGCCCGCGACACCAGTAGTCGATCTGGTCGGTGGTGAACGGCTCGCGGCTGAGCACGAATCCATGCCAGGTCGCAGCGAAAGGCTCGACTGCAACCGCACTCTGCTTGAACTCCGGCTGGCCGGAAATCGGGTCGGTGACGGCAGCCACCAGGCTGCCGATGCGGGCGGCCGAGGCGAACTGGTCGTTCCAGTGAATCGGCGCGAACAGTTGACCGCGTTGCACCGCGTCGCTGATCTGTGCCCGCAGCGTCACGCTGCCGTGATGATTGTGAACCTGGAGCAGCGCCCGCTCACCAACGCCAAGGGTCTTGGCATCTTCTGGGTGAATCTCGACAAAGGGCTCGGCGATGTGGCTGAGCAGACGCACCGAGCGGCCGCTGCGAGTCATGGTGTGCCACTGGTCGCGGATGCGGCCGGTGTTGAGCAGAAACGGATGGGGTGCATCGAGTCGGGCGACGGACAGGTGTGGCGTGATCGGAATCAGTCTGGCCCGGCCCGACGGGGTGTAATAGCGGCCATCGCTGAACAGCCGGGCGCAGCCATCGGGGTGCGTCGGCGTGACCGGCCACTGGATCGGTTGCAGAGCGTCATACTGCGCCGCGTCGAGCATGCTCAGGCCGCTGAGGTCGAAGTCGCGCTGGCCGTCGTTTTCAAAGCTGGAGAGCCGCGCATGTTCACGGAAAATCTGCTGGGGTGTGTCGTAGTCGAAGGCGCTCCCGAAACCGAGCGCGCGCGCCACCTGGGTGAAGATCCACCAGTCGGGTCTGGCCTCGCCCGGCAGTGGCAGAAAGGCACGCTGGCGCGAGATGCGGCGTTCGGAGTTGGTGACGGTGCCATCCTTCTCGCCCCAGGCGGCCGCTGGCAGCAGCACATGGGCATGTTGACTGGTGTCGGTGCGCCCTTCGCAGTCGGAGACGATCAGAAATTCGCACTGTTGCAACGCCTGCCGCACCCGGTTGGCCTCGGGCAGGCTGACGGCAGGGTTGGTGCCGGCGATCCAGAGCGCACGCACGCGGCCGTCGGCCACCGCCTGGAACAGCTCCACCGCCTTGAGTCCCGGCTGATGCGCCAGTGCCGGTGCATCCCAGAAGCGGCGCAGGCGGTCGAGGTCGGCCGGATTCTCATACTCCATGTGCGCCGCCAAGGTGTTGGCCATGCCGCCCACTTCGCGGCCGCCCATCGCATTGGGCTGGCCGGTGATCGAGAACGGTGCCGCGCCCGGTTTGCCGATCTTGCCGCTGGCGAGGTGGCAGTTGATGATGGCATTGCCCTTGTCGACACCACTGGAGGATTGATTGATCCCCTGCGAGAAGAGCGTGACCACCCGCGTGGTGTCGCCGAACCAGTCGAACAGACGGGCAATGGCGGCTTCGTCGACGCCACAGGCGGCGGCGGTGCTGGCCCGGTCGGGTGCGCTGGCCTGGGCGGCAGCCAGTGCGGCCTCGAAACCTTCGGTGTGGGCCGCGATGTAGGCCGGATCGAGTCGGTCGCGGCGGGCCAGGTCGGCGAGCAGTCCGTTGAACAGCAGTGCATCGCTGCCCGGGGCGATCGGCAGATGCAGGTCGGCCAGGTCGCAACTGGCGGTGCGGCGCGGGTCGATCACCACCACCTTCAACTGCGGTCGCTCGGCCTTGGCCTTGACGATGCGCTGATAGACCACCGGATGGGCCCAGGCGGTGTTGGAGCCGGTCAGCAGAATCAGGTCAGCCAGCTCCAGATCTTCATAGCAGCCCGGCACGCTGTCGCTGCCGAAGGCGCGCTTGTGGGCCGAGGCGGCCGAGGACATGCAAAGACGGGAGTTGGTGTCGATGTTGCCGGCGCCGATGAACCCCTTCATCAGCTTGTTGGCGACATAGTAGTCCTCGGTCAGCAACTGGCCGGAGACGTAGAAGGCCACGGCTTCTGGACCTGACTCGGCAATGATGTCGCGCAGCCGGTTGGCGATGGTGTCGATGACAAGATTCCAACTGGCACGCAGGCCGCCGATCTGCGGATGGAGCAGACGGTTGTCGAGGCCGAGGGTCTCGCCGAGCGCCGACCCCTTGGAGCAGAGGCGGCCATGATTGGCCGGATGGGCGGCATCGCCGCGCAGCTCGACGCGGGGGACAGGTTGTCCGGCACTGCCGGCGGCGACGCTGACCTCGAGGCCGCAGCCCACACCGCAGTAGGCGCAGGTGGTGCGAGTGCGGTTGGGTTGATCAGGAGGATGGTTCACGATGGCTCCCGCGGATTGCCATGTCAGCTTCAGGCGGCCTGCAGCGTGCCGGCGCCCTCCTGGGCGCAGAAGGCGCTGCCGAAGATCAGCAGCTCACGCAGCCCGGCCACCGATGTGCCGTTTTGGATCAGATCGAAGTACCAGTTGCCATCCTTCACGGCACCATGGAGGACGGCGCCGATCAGTCGATCATCCTGCAGCACCAGTTTCTTGTAGATGCCGCAGGCCAGGTCGGAGTAGAGCAGCGTCTGCCGTTGTGTGCTCTCGGTGAAATCTCCGGCCGAGAAGAGGTCGACGCCGGTCACCTTGAGCTGGGTCGAGGTGGCCGCTGGAACGAAGTGGTCGTCACTGCCGCCAGTCAGATGTTCGGCCAGCGCGCGGGCCTGCTGATAGAGCGGCGCCACCAGTCCGAACAGTTCGCCATGCAGTTCGACGCACTCGCCGACGGCGAAGATGGCCGGGTCGGAGCTACGCAGTTGGCTATCGACGGTGATGCCACGGCCGATGGCGAGACCGGTCTGGCGGGCCAGATCGACATTGGGTCGAATGCCGATCGCCATCACCACCAGATCGGCATCGATGCGGCTGCCATCGGCAAAGGCCACTCCACTGACGCCTTGCAGTGGATCGCCCTCGATGACACGGGTGTCGGCATTCAGCATGAAGCGGATGCCCTGCTGTTCGAGATGGCCCTGCAGCAGTCGTGCGGCCGTTTCGTCGAGCTGTCGGTTCATCAGATGGGTGCTGTTGTGCACCACCGTCACCGCCATGCCCTGGCGCAACAGGCCATGGGCGGTCTCCAGGCCAAGCAGACCGCCGCCGATCACCACCGCATGGCGCCGATCTGTGCAGGCATCGAGCAGTCTGCGGGTGTCATCGAGCGTGCGCAGCGCGATGACGCCGGGCAGATCATGGCCGGGAATCGGCGGAACCATGGGCCTGGAGCCGGTTGCCAGCACCAGCTTGTCGTAGTGCAGGCAGGTGCCGCGGTCACTGCGCACAAGGTGCTTGATCGGGTCGATGGTGGTGACGGTCTCACCCAGATGCAGCGTGATCTGTTGCTGCTGGTACCAGCTCCGGTCATGGAACATGATCTGCGCCTCGCTCTTGTCGCCGGCAAGCAGCGAGGAGAGCAGGATGCGGTTGTAGGCGACGTGGGGTTCGGCGCCGAACAGGGTGATGTGGTAGCGATCGCGGTCACGCTTGAGCAGCTCCTCCAGCAGGCGGCTGCCGACCATGCCATTGCCGATGATGATCAGACGTTCCGGTTGCATCGTTGGTAGCTCCCCGTCATTCCGCCGTGGTCAACGCCACTTCGACCCAACCGTCGTTGACCCGCACCGGATAGGTGGCGACTGCCACCTCCTCCTGTTCGAGACAGCGGCCGCTGGCCAGGCTGAAGTGCTGCTTGTAGAGCGGCGAGGCCACCACCAGGGTGCCGCGCAGGTCGCCGACCAGCCCGCGGGAGAGCACGTTGGCCTTGCCGATCGGATCGTAGTTGTCGAGGGCATACAGGTCGCTGCCGTCACCGACGCGGAAGAGGGCGATCTGCCGTTGATCGATCGCGGCACAGATGCCGCTGTCGGGCAGAATTTCTTCCAGTGGGCAGACTGGATGCCACTGTTGGGAGAGGGGGGTGCTCATGGTGTGGATGCTCATTGGACCAGTTTGATCCTGGGTTTGTTTTCGAGGTTGCGCTCGCGCTCGCTGATCGGACGTTTCTGCCCGCGCTCCTGCACGAAGCGGATGTTGCTGTCGCCGGCATCGCTGTTGACGAAGTGGCGGAAGCGTTTGAGTTTGGCTGGATCCTCGACTGCGCTCTTCCATTCACACTGGTAGGTGTCGATGATCAGCTGCATCTGCTGCTCCAGCTCGGCACCAATGCCGAGGCTGTCATCGAGAATCACTGCCCTCAGGTAGTCGATGCCGCCTTCGAGGTTGTCCATCCAGACCGAGGTGCGCTGCAACCGGTCGGCGGTGCGGATGTAGAACATCAGGAAGCGGTCGATGGCGCGCAGCAGCGCGGCGTCGTCCAGATCGGTGGCGAACAGGTCGGCGTGACGGGGTTTCATGCCGCCATTGCCGCAGAGGTAGAGGCTCCAGCCGCGTTCGGTGGCGATGACGCCGACATCCTTGCTCTGGGCCTCGGCGCATTCGCGGGTGCAGCCGGAGACCGCCATCTTCAGCTTGTGCGGCGCGCGCAGCCCCTTGTAGCGGTTCTCGACCAGAATCGCCATGCCGACGCTGTCCTGCATTCCATAGCGGCACCAGGTGCTGCCGACGCAGGATTTCACCGTGCGCAGCGCCTTGCCGTAGGCATGGCCCGATTCGAAGCCGGCTTCGATCAGATCTTTCCAGATCAGCGGCAACTGCTCGACACGGGCACCGAACAGGTCGATGCGCTGGCCGCCGGTAATCTTGGTGTAGAGGTCATACTTCATTGCCACCTGACCGATCGCCACCAGTTTGTCCGGAGTGATCTCGCCACCGGCCACCCGTGGCACCACCGAGTAGCTGCCATCCTTCTGCATGTTGGCCAGATAGTAGTCGTTAGTGTCCTGCAGCACGGCGTGCTGGCCATCGAGCACATGGTCGTTCCAGCAGGAGGCGAGAATCGACGCCACCACCGGCTTGCAGATGTCGCAGCCGAGGCCGCGGCCATGTTTGCCGATCAGCGCCCTGAACGAGCGGATCTCGCCGACCCGCACCAGGTGGTAGAGCTCCTGGCGCGAGTAGGGGAAGTGCTCGCAGAGGTCGCGCTTGACCTCGATGCCCTGCTTGACCAGTTCGGCATTGAGCACCTGGGTGACCAGCGCACTGCAACCACCGCAACTGGTGGCCGCCTTGGTGGTGGCCTTGAGCTCGGCCAGTGTCACCCCGCCGCCGGCAATGGCACCGCACAGCGCGCCCTTGGAGACATTGTTGCAGGAGCAGATCTGGGCGCTGTCGGGCAGGGCGTCGACGCCGAGGCCCTTGGCGGCACTGCCGTCGTAACTGGGCAGAATCAGCTGGTCGGGGTTCTCCGGCAGCGGAATGTCGTTCAGCACCTGCTGCAACAGCGTTCCATACTCATCGCTGTTACCGACCAGCACGCTGCCGAGCAGCTTCTTGCCATCACCGCTGACGATGATGCGTTTGTAGATCTCCTTGGCTTCGTCGATGTAGGTGTAGCTGCGCGCACCCGGGGTGCGGGCGTGGGCATCGCCGATGCTGGCGACATCGACCCCCATCAGCTTGAGCTTGGTGCTCATGTCGGCGCCGGTGAAGGCGACCACCTCGCTGCCCTGCAGGTGGCTGGCTGCGACCCGCGCCATCTGGTAGCCCGGTGCCACCAGACCGAAGATGCGGCCATCCCACAGCGCCACCTCGCCGATGGCGTAGATATTGGGGTCGGAGGTCTGGCACCAGTCGTTGATCACCACGCCGCCGCGTGGACCGACTTCAAGGCCGGCCTGGCGTGCCAGTTCGTCGCGCGGACGGATGCCGGCGGAGAAGACGATCAGGTCGCTTTCGAGCTCGCTGCCATCGACGAAGCGCATCCGGTGGCGCATGCCGCTGCCATCGACGATCTCCTGGGTGTTCTTCTCGGTGTGGACGGTCACCCCGAGCGCCTCGATCTTGCCACGCAGGATGCGGCCGCCGCCTTCATCGACCTGCACCGCCATCAGCCGTGGCGCGAACTCGACGACATGGGTCTTGAGGCCGAGATCTTTCAATGCCTTGGCCGCTTCGAGGCCGAGCAATCCGCCGCCGACCACCACGCCGCTGCTGCGGCCACTGGCCCCCTGCCGGATCGCGTCGAGATCCTCGATGGTGCGATAGACGTAGCAGCCGTCACGGTCATGGCCCGGAATCGGTGGCACGAAGGGGTAGGAGCCGGTGGCCAGCACCAGCTTGTCATAGTCGAAGCAGGCGCCCGCGGCACTGTGCACCTGCCGCTTGTCGCGGTCGATGGCGACACTGCGGCAGTTGAGCTGCAGGGCAATGCCATGGGTGTCGAAGAAGGTCTGCTCGACCAGCGCCAGATCGGCGGCGCTGCTGCCGGAGAAGTAGGCGGTGAGCTGCACCCGGTCATAGGCCGGGCGGGGCTCCTCGCACAGCACGGTGATGGCGTAGCGCGCCGTCGCACCCGATTCAGCCAGCTGATCGAGCAGCTTCTGCCCGACCATGCCATTGCCGATGACGACGAGGTTCTGTTTTTTCATGGCTCTGCTCCGATGGTTGTGCAGGCGTGATGTGATGGAATGGTTCGATCAATGTCTGGCATGGTCACACTCGGCCAGAAACTGGATCAGCGATTCACGCAGTTCGTAATAACGGGGATGGCTCAGCAGTTCGCGCCGGCTGCGCGGTCGGGGCAGGTCGACTTCGAGAATTTTGCCGACGCGGGCCTCGGGGCCGTTGGTCATCATCACCACCCGGTCGCCGAGCAGAATGGCTTCGTCGACATCGTGGGTGATCATGATGGCGGTGAGCTGGGCACGGCTCCACACCTCCATCAGCACCTCCTGCAGCTCCCAGCGGGTCAGCGAATCGAGCATGCCGAAGGGCTCATCCAGCAACAGCAGCTTGGGCGAGAGGGCAAAGGCGCGAGCGATGCCGACCCGCTGCTTCATGCCGCCGGAAAGCTCGCTGGCGCGCTTGTGCATCGAATTGGCCAATCCGACACGGGTCAGGTAGTACTCGACGATGTCGTCGCGCTCATTCGGTGTGGCATGGGGATAGACCTGCTCGACGCCGAGCGCGACATTGTCGAAGGCGCTCATCCAGGGGAACAGACTGGGGGCCTGGAACACCACCGCGCGGTCGGGGCCGGCGCCGTCGATCTCCTTGCCATCGAGCACGATGCCGCCTTCGCTGATGTCATTGAGCCCGGCCGCCATCGACAGCACGGTCGACTTGCCGCAGCCGGAGTGGCCGATGATGGAGACGAACTCTCCTTTCTTCATCAGCAGGTCGAACCCCTTGACCACCGCCACCGGCCCCTTCGGAGTCGGGTAGATCTTGCTGAGGTTGGCGAATTCGAGGTAACGCGCCTGACCGAGGTTGCGTGGGCTCTCTTTCAGCGTCGACAGGTCACGGGCAAAGTCGTTGCTGGTGTTGGGGCGCACCGGCGGCAGCTGGATCTCGTTGCGACTGCCCTGTTCCTGCTTGCCCTGGCCGAGCGCGAGCAGGTACTGGGTGATTTCACCACGCAGCGCCTTGAAGCGGGCGTTGTGGTTCATCTCGACGCGGTCGCGCGGCCGCGGCAGGTCGACGACGAACTCGGGGCCGAAGGTGGCGCCGGGGCCCAGCGTCAGCGGAATCACCCGGTCGGCCATCAGCAGCCCTTCGTCGACATCGTTGGTGATCAGGATGACGGTCTTCTTCTCCTCTTCCCAGATGCGCAGGATCTCCTCTTGCAGATTGCCGCGGGTCAGGGCATCGAGCGCCGACAGCGGTTCATCGAGCAGCAGGATGTCGGGGCTGGCGGCCAGTGCCCGCGCCACGGCGACCCGCTGGCGCATGCCGCCGGAGAGCTCGGCCGGCCGTTTTTCGGTGGCTGGCGTCAGGTTGACCAGAGCGATGTACTTGCGGATGTGGGCGTCGCGTTGCGCCTTTGACCAGCTCCTGTGCACCTGGTTGACGGCCAGCGCGACGTTGTCATAGACGCTGAGCCACGGCATCAGCGAGTAGCTCTGAAACACCATGCCGCGCTCAGGGCCGGGGCCACGGATTTTCTCGTCGCGGACCAGTGCCTCGCCGCTGTCGGGGAAGATCAGCCCGGCGATGGTGTTGATCAGCGTGCTCTTGCCGCTGCCGGAGAAGCCGACGATGGCGACGAACTCCCCCTCGTCGATGCTGAGGTTGATCTGTTTGAGCACCTCGCTCTTCTGGCTGCCGGTGCCGAAACTCTTGCTGATGTTGCGCAGATTGAGCAGTGACATGGTGGTTGCTTCCGCTGGATGTGTCGGTTCAGGGGGTGTTCTGGCCGAAGGAGAACAGCTTTTGCAGCGTCAGCATCAGCCGATCGAGCGCAAAGCCGATGATGCCGATGGTGAAGACCGCCACCATGATCCGCCCCAGCGATTGCGAGCTGCCGTTCTGGAACTCATCCCAGACGAATTTTCCAAGACCCGGGTTCTGCGCCAGCATCTCGGCGGCGATCAGCACCATCCAGCCCACCCCCAGCGACAGCCGCAGGCCGGTGAAGATCAGCGGCAGCGCCGAGGGCATGACGATCTTGCGCACCTGGGTGAACCAGTTCAGGCGCAGCATGCGGCCGACGTTCATCAGATCCTTGTCGATCGAGGCCACCCCCATCGCGGTGTTGATCAGGGTTGGCCAGAGCGAGCAGAGGGTGACGGTGATCGAGGAGACGATGAAGGACTTCGACATCCAGCCGCCCGAGGTGTTGGTATAGAGCGCGCTGACCACGATGGTGACGATCGGCAGCCAGGCCAGTGGCGAGACCGGTTTGAAAATCTGGATCAGCAGGTTGAGTGCCGAGTTGATCACCCGGCTGAGACCGCAGAGGATGCCGATCGGCACCGCCAGCAGGGTGGCGAGCAGAAAACCGGCGAACACCGTCATCAGGCTGGTCGCGATCTGGTCGAGGTAGGTCGCCTTGCCGGTGTAGGCACGCAGCGGGGCGGGTTTGGCCTGCGGGTTTTCGGCCAGCAGTGCCTTGTTGCGCTCGATCTGGCGCTGCTTGAATTCGGTTTCACGCAGGCGCTCGGCGCGGTGCTCGTCGAGCAGCCCGGTGAACTCCGTCCACACCTGCAGTGGTCCGGGAATGGTGCCGAGGCTGGTCTGAATCCGCGCGGCGCCGAGGTGCCACAGCAGCAGGAAGATGCCGAGCGCCACCAGCGGCACACCCACCATCATCCACAGCTCACGTGCCTGCTGCCTTGGGCTTTCGCCCGCGGCCAGCCGGGTCATCGGGACCATGAACTGCAGACCGATGAGGTCGAAGAATCTAACGAGGCGTGCCGTCATGGTTCAAACTCCTGCCATTTTGGACTTGGGTTGGGCAAATTGGCTGATTTGCTTGGGTGGATCGATTCATTCCGGAGGTCAGGGTGGCGGTCATGCCACCCCGACGCCGTACAGATCACTGCGCGCTCTGTGCGCCCTTGAGTCCGATCTTGAACTGCTCCAGGTAGGCGTTGGGCTGCTTGCCGTCATAGCGCACGCCATCGATGAAGTCGCTCTGGGCGGGACGGTAGCCGTCGCTGCTCCAGGGGAAATCTTCCTGCTTGGCATGGCCCTCGCTGACCAGCTCCTTGGCCGCCGCCAGATAGAGATCGGGGCGATAGACCTGTTTGGCGGTCTGCGCGTACCACTCATCCGGTTTCTGCTCGGCAATCTGGCCCCAGCGGCGCATCTGGGTCAGGTACCAGATCGCGTCGGAGTAGAAGGGGTAGGTCGCCTGGTGCCGGAAGAAGACGTTGAAGTCGGGCACGGCACGTTTGTCGCCCTTCTCATACTCGAAGGTGCCGGTCATGCTGTTGGCGATCACCGCTGCATCCGCACCGACATATTCCGCACGCGACAGCATCTTCACCGCTTCGGCGCGGTTGGCGTTGTTGTTCTCGTCGAGCCAGATGGCGGCGCGAATCAGCGCCTTCAGCACCTTCTTGTGGGTGACCGGATTCTGCTCGGCCCAGGTCTTGGTGACGCCAAAGACCTTCTCAGGGTTGTTCTTCCAGATCTCGTAGTCGGTGATCACCGGCACGCCGATGCCCTTGAACACCGCCTGCTGGTTCCAGGGCTCACCGACGCAGTAGCCATTGATGGTGCCGGCTTCGAGGGTGACCGGCATCTGCGGCGGCGGCGTCACCGCCAGTTGCACCTCGGCACTGGTCAGACCCGCTGGGTCATTCGCGCTGTAGTAGCCCGGGTGAATGCCGCCGGCGGCCAGCCAGTAGCGCAGCTCGTAGTTGTGGGTCGACACCGGGAACACCATGCCCATCTTGAACGGCTTGCCCTGGGCGCGGAACTCGGCCACCACCGGTTTCAGCGCGTCGGCCTTGATCGGATGCAGCGGCTTGCCATCGGCGCCGAGCGGCAGCGCCGGTTTCATCTTCTGCCACACCTCGTTGGAGAGGGTGATGCCATTGCCATTGAGGTCCATGCTGAAGGCGGTGATCACCTCGGCCTTGGTGCCGATGCCGACCGAGGCGCCGAGCGGCTGCCCGGCCAGCATGTGGGCGCCATCGAGCTGGCCATCGATCACCCGGTCGAGCAGCACTTTCCAGTTGGCCTGGGGTTCGAGGGTGACGTAGAGGCCTTCATCCTCGAAATAGCGCTTCTCATAGGCCACCGCCAGCGGTGCCATGTCGGTCAGCTTGATGAAGCCGAACTTCAGCTCGCTCTTCTCGGCGGCGGGACCGGCGGCGCTTACCAGCGTGACCGGCAGCAGGCCGGCTGCACTCAGTGCCACCGTGGTGATGATCCGCTGCCAGAGTGGGCGGGATGAGAGGTGATTGGATCGGGACATCAATGGATCTCCTTGCAGGGTGATGGAAAACGGATGTGTGCTGCTCAATGCGGGATGTGGTTGAGTGCGGCCAGTGCGGCCAGATCGACCCGCAGCTGTGCCGGTGGTGGCTGGGTCAGCAGCTGTGCGATCGGCTGTGCAGGATCGAAGCGGCTGCCATCGATCAGTTGGTCTGGCCCCATCAGCAGCGGTGTGGAGGCTTCGCTCAGCATCCAGTGGCCGGCATGGCTGCCCTCGCTCTTGCGATCGATGGTCGGAACCGGCAATCCCAATTCGGTGGCGGCGGCGCGGAACAGATCGGGTCGATAGACTTGCCCCGCGAGTTCACGCAGATCGAGTGCCTGATCGAGCTGTCCCCAGCGGTACATCTGCGTCAGCAGCCATTCGGCATGGCTCAGCCAGGGAAAGTTGGCGGCGTAGCGGCTGAAGACGATGAAGTCGCCGCAATTCAGGGCGCTCTTCTGCTGTCCGGTGCGGAAATTGCCGGTCAACGCCATCTCCAGCACTTCGGCCGGGGCATCCACGTACTCCGGGCGGGCGAGAAGCTGCGCCGCCTCGTTGCGGTGGCGCGGACGGTCGAGCCAGTCGCAGGCCAGCAGCAGCGCCTTCAGCAGCGCATGGTGGCTGGCGGGATGCTGCTGGTGCCACTGCGCGGTGACCCCAAACACCTTCTCCGGGCTGTTGTTCCAGATGGCATGGCCGCTGGTCAGCAGCTGGCCCACTCCTTCGCAGACCGCCAGTGAACCCCAGGGTTCGCCGACGCAGCAGCCATCGATGCTGCCATCGCGCAGATGCTCGACCATGCGCGCCGGAGGAATCACCAGCAGGCTCAGGTCGCGATCGGGATCGATGCCGGCCGCGGTCAGCCAGTGACGCAGCTGGTAGTGGTGGTTGGAGGTGGGAAAGACATGGGCAAAGCGCAGCGGTGGCCGTCCGGCCTGCCGATCGCGCTCGATCAACTGCCGCAACCGCCAGCCATGGTCGACCGCATCGCTCTGCGACGTCGAGCCATCGACGGCCAGCAGTCGCTGGAACAGGGTGTTCGAGACGGTGATGGCATTGCCGTTGAGGCTGAGGCAGCAGCCGGTCAGCATCGTCTTCTGAATGCCGCCGAGGCCGAGGGTGGTGGCAATCGGCAAGCTCGACAGCATCTGCGCGCCATCGAGCAGGCCGAAGGCGACCTTGTCGCGGAGGCTGGCCCAGGAGGCCTCGCGGACCAGCTCGACCTCGAGGCCAAACTCCTCGAACAGACCCAGCTCATGAGCGACCACCAGCGGCGCGCAGTCGGTCAGTGGGAGGAATCCCAGCTTGAGTCTGCGTTTTTCCAGGTCGGTCGACACGTTGTTGGCTCTCCAGATAAAAAGTCCAGAACGAAAAAAGGCGCCAGCAAGACAGCCGAACGCTGCTTGATGACGCCTTTGTCAATTCTTGAGCTGGGTCAGACCGCCGTTGGCCTGCTGGCGCTCCTGTGGTCGATCCTGCGTTGGATCAATCGGAGTGCCATCCACTCTGCCATTTCAAAAGCAAAACGGAGGCCAACTTAGTAAAAGATGGGTTTTCAGTTGAAATGCCCGTAAATCAATGCATTGCCTTCCTGACCTTGCGGGTGTCGGCCGAAGTGGCCGCACAGCAATATGGCTGTGCACTGTGCAGGTGCCGTCTTTTGGTGCATCAACCCAGCAGTTTGGCGATGCTGATCAACTGGCGCGCCACCTCGCCGATCTTCAATCCCTGGTCCATCGCCAGTTTGCGCAGCGCCTGGTAGGCCTCCTCTTCGGCCATTCCTTTCTGTTTCATCAGAATGCCCTTGGCCTTTTCGATCTCGCGCCGTTCGGCCAGTTTGTTGCGGGTCTGTTGCAGTTCATCGCGCAGCGCCTGAAATTCGCGGAAGCGGGCGATGGCCACTTCGATGATCGGGCGCAATCGATGCGGCTGCATGCCGTCGACCACATAGGCGCTGACGCCGGCCTGCACCGCCGCTTCGATCAGCGCGCTGTCATTGGCATCGCTGAACATCACGATCGGTCGCGGCTGGTTGCAATGCACCTCATGCAGCGATTCCAGGGTGTCGCGGTCGGGTGACTCCATGTCGATCAGTATCACATCGGGCTGATGGCGTTCGATCTGCTCGCGCAGCAGCTGGTGACTGTGCAGCAGTGCCACCACCTGATAGCCGGCCGACTCCAACGCCTGCAGCAGGGCACTGGAGCGGGCCGGCGAGGTGTCGATCACCAGAATGCGCAGTGTCGGCTTGGTTGGAGTCATGAATTGCAAAGTGGCTGAAAGCTGAAAGGAGCGGGCATGCGCCAGCAAGGTCAAGCAACAATCGTGCTCTATCGTCGGTGATTGCCGGGCCGTTTCGCGCCCGGGTGCGGGCGCCGCGCAGCGTGGGGGATGGTCAGGCCGCAGTCAAGTCTGACATTTTGAATGGATCGTCCGGTCCGGGCAGAGCGTGGGTCGGAAGGGGTTGCCGGGTCACACGGCTTCGTCCAGCCCGAAGTCGAAATCCATCCGGCTCATCGGTGGTCGCAGGTAGCTGCCCTCGATGAAGTTGATGCCGAGCTGGAACAGCATCGGCATCACGGTGGCGCTGCGCACGGCAGGCACGATGATCAGCTTGCCCTGGCTTTGCAGCTCGCGCACCTGCTTTTGCAGCCGTTCGCCGTCTTGCAGCAGTTCGGGTGCGATCTGCACATAGTCGGGATTGATCTGGCGAAAGGCGCGGAACGGGTCTTCGCTGCGGCCAAACTGCCGCAGTGACAGGGGGCAGCCGAGCATCTTCAGCCGTTCGGCGAAGGCGATGCTCTCTTTCAGGTGGTGGGCGGTGTCCTGTTCATCGATCTGGATCACCAGGCTGTGGGCGGGCAGGTCGGCTGCGCGCAGGGCAACGCTGAGCCAGGCGGTCAGCCCTTCATCGAGCAGTGCGCTGGCGGGCAGGTTGACGAAGAGCGCTGCCTGATGGCCCTGGTCGCGGTGCTCCACCAGTCGCTTGATCGCATTGAGCAGGAGCCAGTGGTTCAGCTTGCGTGCCAATCCGCCGGCATCGGCCCAGCTCCACAGGCTGCTGCAGGGATGCTCGACGCCCTGCTGATCGATCAGGGTCAGGTGGCATTCGTACAGTTCGGTGCCGGCACCATGCAGTCCGACGATCGGTTCGAACAGCAGGCTGAGCAGATGGCCGTCGATGGCCTGCTCCAGCGTCCGAATCAGCGTGGCGCAGATCGCCTCGCTGTCAGTGGATCGAGCCGCCGTTTCTTCAGCGACCTCCAGTGGTTCGGGTGCGGCCAGTGGCGGGGCAACTTTGGGCTCTACCCAGAGCTGCAGGCAGGATTCGCCCTGATAACGGGTGGGTGCAAAGTGCAGGAGGGCGGTGAAATCGCGGCCATCGACGGTTTGCAGTGTCAGCGTCAGCGGTGGGATGACCTGTTGTTCGTCGGCCTCGTTGAGCAGGCGCAGATGGGCCTTGAACGGTTCCACGCTCCGGGGCGCGATCAGGTCGAGAAAGGGGGTGGCCAGCAGCTCTTCGTGGTCAATCTGGCCAAAGAGTGCGCTGTAGATCGGGTTGGCCTGCATGTGCATGCCATCCTGCAGATAGGCCAGCGGCAGGGCGGCGAGGTTGGCCAGATGTTCGGCACGGCGTTCGGCCACTTGCAGCTGTTGCGCCAGAGACTTTGCGGCCCGCCGGTCGAGCAGTTGCTGATGCTGGCGTTGCATCAGCAGGTTCAGCCGAAGGTCATCACCAGCCGGAATCACTTCGGCAATGCCCTGTTGCAGCAAGGTGGTGATGTGGGCCGACTCATCGCTGGCGCTCTCGAGCAGCACTGGCAGATCGATCTGTCGACCCGCCAGCAGGCCAGTCAATGCAGCGGGGTCGACGAATGGGCAGTGCTCGGGGGCCAGCAGCAGATCCCACTCATCGGGCTGCATCAATGCGCGCTCGAGCTGGGTTTCATCTTCGATGCGCTGGGCACGCAGCGGCTGCCCCGCTTTGCGCAGGCGGTTGATGGCCAGTTGGGCGAAGTCATCCTCGCCATCCAGCACCAACAGCCGCAAAAGGGTGCGTTCAACCATGCCGCGTGACCGTCATGACCGGCGCGCAGAGCTGGAGAGAGGGTGGCGCAGCTTCGCGCGCCGGATCAGAGAATCTGCCATAGCTGGTCGAAACCGGATGCAGGAGTTGGCAGATTCCGCTCGATTTTTTCCGTGTTCTCGGTGCGTGCGCAGGCTTGCAGCGCCAGGAATTCGAACTGGGCGAAGGTGTGGTTTTTACGCAATTGGCGCACCAGCTTGATGCTGTTTCTTTGGCCGGGCTGGATGAGTGTGACTTTGTCCTTGCTGCGAAATGGCTTGCAGAACAGCAGCAATGAGGCCGCTTGGCCGGTGGTCGGCAGCGTTGGCAGCAGCAGGCCGCGCATGAATTCGGTGACCTCCCCCCGTTTGCCCTCCAGGCGCACCGCACAGGCGGTCGCATTGGGCCCCAGCAGTTCGACGCCGACATGGGCCTGACTGCGCTCATCGAGCTGAGTCCACCGCACGGTGGCGATGCTCCAGGGCAGTGATGGCTCGGTGCGAATGCCAAGCAGGGTACCGTTCTGGATGCGCTCCGGAATCGACTGGTGCCAACGCAGGCGGTAGCCATTGACACTGCTGTTGGCGACCTGCACCTGATGAATCGGGTAGCTGGGCTGGTGTGGGAGCGTCTGCTCGGCAGCCGCAGTCACGGGACGCGTGAACTCCAGCACTGGCGGCAACGGCAGATGGATCAGCGGATTGAACTTCTCTCTGGCATCAAAGGCACCATCCCAGACATCCGCGGATGGTGCAGCGAAGGGGGAGCCTTTCTCAGGGGGCAATTGCGTCAGCTCCAGCCGCGGCAGCAGGCGGTTGAGCCATTCGCTGAAATCGAGCCGGTTGGCGCAGTGAAAATGGATGCTCGGCAGGCCAATGATGATCTCGACCTGCTCATGGCTCTCGATGCGTTGAAACCGGCGGGTTGCCCGCGCGCCCCAACTGACAAACAGTTGATCGACAAGCTCGCGCTCGATCGGGCCAGGCTGATCGGTTGGTGTCGCAGCGATCTGTTCGAGCCGCTCCAGAATCGGTTTGAGGTCGAGCAGTCGCCATGTACCGGGCGTGATCGGCCGCTCATGGTCGGTGTAGATTGCCGGCAGGTCGCTCTGCAGATCGACCCGGAAGTGGTGGCTGGCAGGCGTCTGTTGCAGTGGCAGCAAGCGCGCCTCGCGGCTCCACAGTTCGAGCGCGCGGTACAGTGGCAGGCAACTCTGCTGGCGCATCTGCTGAGGTTGGGCGATGTCGAACAGCAGCACACGCAGGTAGGCGGCCTCGATCGACAGGCCACTGCGCTGTTGCAGCAGTGGGTCAGGCACCTCCACGGCCGTGCAGTCGAGCCGTTCGGCCAGCAGATGGAGTTGATGCAGCGCCTGCCAGAAACCGGCTGGCGTCGGGGCATAGAGTTGACTGCTGCGCAGCAGAATCTCGCTTTGGGCGGCGATGGCGCGCGCGATGGCGCTCACCACCAACGCCGGAACAGCGGCCGATCTGCCCGGGGTGAGCAGCCCCTCGTTGTCGGCATCGACCAGCACCTGCCGGTAACCGCGCCACAACAGCGCTTGCATCGCCTGCGCCAATCGGGCGGTCTCCAGTGCGGCGTTGCGCAGCTGCAGCGGCTGATTGCTGAAGTGCCGTTCCAGCAGCATGCTCAGCTGTTGGGTCGGTGGCCGCAGCAGCTCCAGCAGTGCCAGCCGGACGGCCGCCGTGGTCACCAGCTGGTTGAGCTCAGTCAAGGCATTGAACACTTGCCGCGCACTGGTGCCGACACTGGTGAGGGGCAGATGGGCAATCCAATCAGCGATGGCCGCCTCATTGACCGCACAGAATGAGAGCCGCTCGCGTGAGGGCTTGCCGACAGTGAAGTGAACCTGGTCGTTGATGTGGTGCTTCGAGTCCAAAATCGGGCGCTCACTGAAGGGGGACAGCCGGTCGAACCGCCTGCGGTGGGAGTTGCTGTTTCAAGTATAGGCCGCTTTGTGCAGCGCGCCGGACGCGGCCGTGCCGATTCTCATCAGTGGCAGCGTGCCGAGTGAGCTGTTGTCATCGCTCAACTGCCCAGTGGGCGCTTGCTGCGCTCTCCCGGCACCTCGACCACCAGCCGTGGTGCCAGATAGCCACTCACCCGCGCCAGCAGTGACTGGTGGATCTGCCGGGCCTCGGGTTCCGGCACGGCAAAATGGGCCGCGCCGGCCACCGGATCGAGCAGATGGAGGTAGTAGGGCAGAATGCCTGCCACGAACAGCTTCTCGCTCAGCTCGGCCAGGGTTCCGGCATCGTCGTTCACCCCGCGCAGCAGCACGCTCTGGTTGAGCAGGGTGATGCCGGCAGCACGCATCCGCTGCGCCGCGCTGACCACGTCACCGTCGATCTCGTTGGGGTGGTTGCTGTGCAGCACCATCACCGTGGTCAGGCGGCTGCCGGTGAGAATATCCAGCAATTCGGCGGTGATCCGCTGCGGAATCACCACCGGCAGCCGACTGTGCAGCCGCAATCGGAGTAGCTGGGGCAGGCGGGCGAGCTGTTCGATCCAGCGCTCCAGCACGGTGTCACTCAGCGACAGCGGATCGCCGCCACTCAGAATCACTTCGGAGATCTCGGGGTGGTGAGCCAGATACTCCAGCACCGCCTGCTGGCCGGTGCGTCCCTGCTGGTGTGCCTGATAGGGAAAGTGGCGGCGAAAGCAGTAGCGGCAGTGAACCGCACAGGCGCCGGTGGTGACGATCAGCAGCCGCGAACGGTACTTGTGCAGCACACCGGGCAGCGGTGAGTGGTGCGCTTCGTCGAGCGGATCGCTGGTGAAACCGGGGCGTGCCAGCAGTTCCTCGGCCACCGGCAGCACCTGTCGCAGCAGCGGATCATCCGGGTTGCCCGGCTCGATGCGGGCCAGGTAGGGCGCGGGCACCCGCAGGGTGAACTGCCGGGCGGCGGCATCGCCGGCCAACTGTGCCGGATCGAGCTTCAACCGCCGCGCCAGTTCGGGCAGCGACAGCGGGGCTTCGCGCAGCAGTTGCTGCCAGGATGGGCCGTGCCAACAGTGGGTCGATAGCGGTATGATTGGCGGCTTTGAATCAGGCAAGGGGGTCAATGATCTCCGGCTGTGGTCGCGCATCGACTGCCCGCAGTCCGACACATCATCAATAGAGGAGCTTATGGCGAACTATTCTACCAATGAATTTCGTGCCGGCATCAAGGTGATGCTCGATGGCGATCCCTGCGCGATCGTCGAGAACGAGTTCGTCAAACCGGGCAAGGGGCAGGCCTTCAACCGGGTCAGACTGCGCAACCTCAAGACCGGTCGGGTCTGGGAGCGCACCTTCAAATCGGGCGAGACGCTCGAGGCAGCGGATGTGACCGACCGCAACCTGCAATACCTCTACACCGATGGTGAGCAGTGGCACTTCATGGACAACGACAGCTTCGAGCAGTACGCGGTCGACAAGCGCACCGTTGGCGATGCGGTGCAGTGGCTGCGTGAGCAGGATGTCTGCATCGTCACGCTGTGGAACAACGCCCCGCTGGCAGTCACTCCACCCAATTTCGTCGAACTCGAGATTGTCGAAACCGACCCCGGCATCCGTGGCGACACCGCCACCGGTGGCACCAAGCCGGCCCGGCTCAGCACCGGCGCCGTGGTCAAGGTGCCGCTGTTCGTCAATCAGGGCGAGGTGATCCGCGTCGACACCCGCACTGGCGACTACCAGAGCCGGGTCAAGGAGTGAGTCAGGCACCCGCTGCCGGTGGCGACTGGCAGCCGAGTGCCAGCCTCGCCGCACTGCGGCAGTGGGCCGAGTTGTTGAGCCGGGTGCGCGCCTTCTTTGCCCGGCGCGCGCTGCTCGAAGTGACCACGCCGCTGCTCTGCACCACCACCGCCACCGACCCGCAGCTTGTCAGTTTCGTCGTGACCGAGGGCGAGCCGCTCCCGCGCTTTCTGCAAACCTCGCCGGAACTGGCGATGAAACGACTGCTGGCGGCGGGCAGTGGTCCCATCTACCAGATCGCCAAGGCTTTCCGCCAGCATGAGCGCGGTGCCCGCCACAACCCCGAGTTTCATCTGCTGGAGTGGTACCGGCCCGGCTTTTCACTCGAACGGCTGATGGATGAGGTGGCCGAACTGGTGGCCGAGCTGACCGGCCGTCACCACTTCGAACGGCTCAGCTACCGCACACTGTTTGCTCGCCACCTCGATCTCGACCCCTTCGTCACCCCGACCGAAGAACTGGAACGCACCGCCCGCCGCCAGATCGACCTGGGCCCCACCGTGGCGGGCGACCGGCAGTTCTGGCTCGACCTGCTGCTGACCCATCTGATCGAACCGCGGCTGGCGTCGATTCCGGCCCTCTTCATCCATGACTACCCGCCAGAGCAGGCCGCACTGGCGCGGTTGCGGCGCGATGAGTGTGGCGTCTGGGTCGCGGCCCGCTTCGAGCTCTACCTCGATGGCATCGAGATCGCCAACGGCTACGATGAGCTGACCGATGCCGATGAACAGCGTCGCCGCTTCATCGCCGACAACCAGCGCCGTCAGCAGCAGGGCCAGCCGCAACTGCCGGTCGATGAGCGGCTGCTGGCGGCGCTTGCCGCTGGCCTGCCAGCGACTGCGGGGGTGGCGCTCGGGCTGGAGCGGCTGGCGATGGCGGCGACCGGTCAGCGCAGGATCGACGAAGTGCTCGCCTTCACCTTCGAGCGGGCCTGACTGCCGCCAGAGTTCAACCCTTGAACTGCCCCAGTGCCTGCCCCATGCGCACTGGCTGCTGTGTGAGGTTGGCATTCCAGCGCATGCGCCCGGGTGGCAACAGCAGGATCACCGTCGACCCGAGCCGGAAGCGACCCAACTCATCGCCCCGCTTCAACGCCACCGGCGTGCCACCCTGCCAGCGGCTGATGCCGCGCCCGGGAGGTGTCACCACCCCGGCCCAACCGGTTTCGATGCTGCCGACGATCAGCGCGCCGACCAGAATCACCGCCAACGGCCCCTCGTCGGTGTCGAAGTGGCAGATCACCCGCTCGTTGCGGGCAAACAGATCCTCGACCCGCTCGGCCGTGAGCTGATTGACCGAAAAGAGCCGTCCCGGCACATGCACCATGCTGGTCAGACGACCATCGACCGGCATGTGCACCCGGTGATAGTCGCGTGGCGAGAGGTAGAGCGTGCAGTAGTCGCCATCGCGGAACTGCTCCACCGCCTGCTGATCGCCCGCCAACAACGCCTGCAAGGTGTAGTGACGCCCCTTGGCCTGCACCAGCCGCTGTCCGAGCAGCGGACCATGCTCGGTGATCTGGCCATCGGCCGGGGAGACCAGGCTGTGGGGCTCGGCAGCGATCGGTCGCGCGCCCGCACGCAGCGGCCGGGTGAAAAAGGCATTGAAGGAGGCGTAACCGGTCGGCGTCGACGGCTCCGCCTCGGCCAGATCGACCTGATAGCGCCGCACGAACAGCCGAATCAACCACTGGGTCAGCGCGCCCAGTGGCCGGTCGGCCAACAGCCCCATCAGCCGGCTCAGCAACTTCTGCGGCAGCAGATGTTGCAGCAGAATGAACAGCGAATCACGCATGCAATGCTCCGTAAGCTCCAACAAGAGTCGAGGGCGGGGCTGTTGGCACCCCGACGAGTGGTGGCCATTATAGGGAAATGAAAAATGAATAAAAAAATGGGGCCGGTTTGAGCTGTTCCGCAGTGTTGGTCATTCTGGAGAATGGCCCGTTTCAAAGAGTGCCGCCACCATCCAGAGTGCGGTCGATGACTCGGCGGCCACCTGCTCGCGGCATATCAGCATCCCAAGTCGGCGGGTTTTCAGGTGACGACTCGTTGCCGGCACCGGCAGGCGTCCGATCGATGACCGGACGCATCCAGCATGACGACCCGGCACAACCCTTGCTGGCGCCCAGTGCGACCAATTCGAAAGCGTCTGCCGACGCCCCGAGCCGAAGAGACCACGGCGCCGGCGCTGCCTAAACGGAGGTTTGAACCATGAAGCTGCGCACCCTGCTGCTCGATCTGGGTGGCGTCTTCTACCAGGGCGACCACCTCATCCCGGGGGCGCTCGAGGCATTGGCCCGGCTGCGCGCCAGCGGTCTGACGCTGCGCTTCGTCACCAACACCACGCGCCAGAGCCGCGCCGCCCTGCAGGGCGAACTGGCCGGTCGCGGCATCGCCATTGCCGAGGATGAACTCCTCACGCCGGCCGCCGCCGCCCGGGACACGCTGCTTGCACGCCGCCTGCGCCCGCTGCTGCTGATCCACCCCGACCTGGCGCCCGACTTCGCCGGTCTCGATACGGCTGAACCCAACGCCGTGGTGGTGGGCGATGCCGGCGAGCACTTCAGTTATACCGGGTTGAACCAGGCCTTTCGGCTGCTCCAGGCCGGCGCGCCGCTGCTGGCGCTCGGCCGCAACCGCTACTTTCAGGAGCGCGACGGCCTGTCGCTGGATGCCGGCCCCTTCGTCGCCGCGCTCGAGTATGCCGCCGGCGTGCAGGCCGAACTGCTCGGCAAGCCGGCGCCGGCTCTGTTCGCCGCTGCGCTGGAGAGTGCGGGCTGTCCACCGACGGCGGCCGCGATGATCGGCGACGATGTGGAAGCGGACATCAACGGCGCCCTGGCCGCTGGCCTGCGCGGCGTTCTGGTCAGAACCGGCAAGTACCGGCCCGGTGACGAAGCGCATCTGGCTCCCGGCGGCGAACTGGCGGACGACGTCGGCACCGCAGCGACGCTGCTGGGCATTGCCTGAAGCGCGGGTCAAGCAGGCGTAGTGCGCGCAACCCCAAGCGCGCGAACGGGAAGCCGCCGATTTTCCTGATCAGGAACAGGAAACCGTGGTCTGTCCCCAATTCTTGCTCACTCTTCAGTATCGTTTGTGCTACAGGAATAAGGGCGCTAACTGCGGTAAGCCGTTCGTTGTCATTCCCTGGGTCGGTTCCCTCGAAGATACAGCGTAGGGCCTCGCGAACATGGTCGACGATGCTTGCCATGAGCCTAAGGAGCTCCTGGTGCTCCGCCTCTCGCGGATTGAGCATTAGCTCAATTTTGTGCCGAGCAAGCACCATCTCCTCAAATCGTGCATAGGCATCCGGTTGCGAAATAGTTCCGGACGCATACGCGGGCTTTAATGACAGGGCATTTTTTACGAAGGCCGCCAAGGCCCACCAACTGCACGATTAGCATGCGCCAAGCGCTACGATCGCCTGGCGTCCAGACCCCCTTTCCAATTGTTGCTCATCACATCTGGCCGCTGATGCCACGAAAGGGCAAGTTCCCGCCGCCGACGCGAGAACTGTTTCTGATGCCTAACATAAAGCTAACCTCGAGGCTACGAGGCGCGACACCGACGTAGCGGGTCAGGTTGAACGTCGTGTTGGCCTGTGCTACTGGGACGCCCCCGCCGAATTGCCTCCAGCATTTTCGTTCGACTCTGTCTTCTCGAGAAGTGTGCCTTTCGATGACACAATGGGCACAGCAACGATATTATCCGGGCTATCAGGACCACGCTCAAACACCAACAACATGATGTGTTTAGATATCTCTCACCGCTCTCCGTAGAAACCCAAGCTCCACAGCACTCACAACAGCCCTTGATTTTGAGAACCTGCTCGCGAACTCGCGGGTCGGCGATAAACGTTGCCGCTTCGCAGCGCGCAAAACGACTTGCGTTGCGCCGGTTGATTGCTCACGGTGCGAGGCCGACAAAATGTTCGCCAATTGCGAGGCAGCCTTTGCTGCTTCTACAAACTCGGAGCGCGCGCTCAAGGATTAGCGCTGCACTGTGAACGTAGAAGACGCTGTTGATTTGGTGGATTGAGTTGCGGCCGAGTTGGTACTTCGCTTATGGAATACAACCAGCAAAGACATACGCCCGACCGGTCTTGCCTACGATAGCTAAAAGTGTGTTGCTCCTCGTTTGGCGGCGTCTTCGCAGGCTACCGAGATTGCAGACAAGCCATCAGGTGAAACAGAAAGTTTTCCAAGGAACGCACGGCCTCCGCCAGATCCAGCCATTGGTGGCGCTTTTGATCCAGATGTTTACAGGTTCTCCATTTGCTGACACATAACGCCGCCATGCTGCCGCCAATATCGAATTCCAGCTTATCGGAAGTAGGCGATACCGCCGCCTTCAGAGGCCATCGTAAAACCAAGGTCCTTGTAGAACTCCTTGGAAAGCTCGAAGTCCTTTGACGGGACGAATGCCTTGATTTCTGTGACCTTGAGATTTGACATTGCGGTTTCGCGCTATGACGCCGAACGTAAATTAGACGAACCCAAACATGTTGATAGATGTCGCCCAAATCAAGCTCTGCCCCTGAGTTTCAATCGCTTACGCTGATCATGCCGATTTGGGCGACCCAAAATTCTCCGGATGACCGATCCCGCTTCTCCCAAACCGTCGAAGCTGCTCGACCCTCCGATCGGGGCCTTGGCGCGCGACATTGCGGCCAGTCCGTCGTCGATCGAGCACGGCATCGTCACCCCCCACTAAGCCGACAGCAGCCGCGCGACGATGGCGGGCGCTTCGGCCAGTGCGGCGTCGAGCGCATCGGGCTGGTCGCTGCCGCCCTGTGCCATGTCGGCGCGGCCGCCGCCGCGGCCACCCATCAGGGCGGTGATGGCCTTGATCAGCTCGCCGGCGGCGATGCGGGCAGTGAGGTCGGCGGTGACGCCGGCAATCAGGTTGACCTTGCCGGCGCTGACCGAGGCGAGCAGGATCACGCCGCTGCCGAGTTTGTCGCGCACCTTGTCGAGCAGGTCGCGCAGCCCTTTGGCCTCCACGCCATCGACGGCGGCCACCAGCAGCGGTACATCCTGAACCTGAACCAGCCGGTCGAGCAGGTCGGCGCTGGCGGCACTGGCCAGTCGGGCGCCGAGCTGTTGCACGCTGCGCTCCAGCCGGCGCTGTTCGTCGAGCAGGGCGGTGAGCTTCTCGGGCAACTGGTCGATTGGTGCGCGCAACTGCTGGGCCAGTTCGCGCAGCAGGTTGGCTTCGTACTGGGCCAGTTCGAGCGCGGCGGCGCCACTCACCGCTTCGATGCGGCGCACGCCGGCCGAGATGCCGCTTTCGGCGGTGATGCGGAACAGGCCGATGTCGCCGGTGCGGCGGGCATGGGTGCCGCCGCAGAGTTCGACCGAAAAGCCGTCGCCCATGGTGAGCACCCGCACCTCGGCGCCGTACTTCTCGCCGAACAGCGCCATCGCACCGCGCGCCTTGGCCACATCGATCGGCAGCAGTTCGACGCTGATCGGACTGTTGCGACGAATCTCGTCATTGACCCGCTGTTCGATCTGGCGCAGCGTCGAGGGCGCGATGGCCTCGAAGTGGGCGAAGTCGAAGCGCAGCCGCTGCGCATCGACCAGTGAGCCCTTCTGCTCGACATGGCTGCCGAGTATCTCGCGCAGGGCCGCATGCAGCAGGTGGGTGGCGGAGTGGTTGAGGGCAGTGGCCTGGCGCCGTGCCGGGTCGACCTCGGCGGTGAGTCTGCTGCCTGCTTCGAGGTTGCCCTGCAGCAGCCGCACCTGGTGCAGGTGGTTGTTGCCCTGCTTGAGGGTGTTGAGCACTTCGGCCCGGCCGCCGCCGGCACGCAACTGGCCACGGTCGCCGACCTGGCCGCCCGCTTCGGCGTAGAACGGGGTGCGATCGAGCAGCACCCAGCCGGTTTCGCCGTGGCTGAGCCGTTCGACCGGTTCATGGTCGCGGTAGAGGGCCACCACTTCGGCATCGTCTGCGGTCTGTTCATAGCCCGTGAACAGGCATTCATGGTCGCTCTGGCGAATCAGCGCGGTGCTGTCGAGGGCGAATTGGCTGGCGGCGCGGGCACGCTCACGCTGCGCCTGCATGGCGGCTTCGAAGCCGGCGGAGTCGATCTGCAGGCCGCGTTCGCGGGCGATGTCGGCGGTCAGGTCGAGCGGAAAGCCATAGGTGTCGTAGAGCTGGAACAGCGTCTCGCCGCCGATGCAGGCTCCGTTCAGTTGGGCGATCGCTTCGTCGAGGATGCGCATGCCCTGGTCGAGGGTGCGGCTGAACTGCTCCTCTTCGGCCAGCAGAATCCGTTCGATCTGCGCCTGCCTGGCCGGCAGCTCCGGATAGGCCGCCCCCATCTGCTGCGCCAGCGCGGCCACCAGCCGGTGGAAGAAGGGCTGTTTGACGCCCAGTTTGTGGCCGTGTCGCAACGCACGGCGGATGATGCGGCGCAGCACGTAGCCACGCCCTTCGTTGCCGGGAATCACACCATCGGCAATCAGAAAGCTGCTGGAGCGGATGTGGTCGACGATCACCTTCAGTGAGTCGTTGGTGTGGGCATCCTGCCGGCCGGTGATGCGGGCCGCCGCTTCGAGCAGGTGGCGGAACAGGTCGATCTGGTAGTTGCTGTGCACGCCCTGCATCACCGCGGCGATGCGCTCCAGCCCCATGCCGGTGTCGACTGAGGGCTTGGGCAGCGGCTCCAGCCGGCCATCGGGCAGGCGGTTGAACTGCATGAAGACCAGATTCCAGATCTCGATGTACCGGTCGCCATCTTCATCGGGCGAGCCGGGTGGGCCGCCGGCCACCTCGGAGCCATGGTCGTAGAAGATCTCGGTGCAGGGTCCACAGGGGCCGGTCTCGCCCATCGACCAGAAGTTTGAAGCGTCGCCAAGCCGTGAAAACCGTTGTGGATCGATGCCGATCTCATCGAGCCAGATGCGCTCGGCCTCCTGGTCTTCGTGGAAGATGGTGACCCACAGCCGCGCCTTGGGCAGGCCGAGACGCTCGGTCAGAAAGCGCCAGGCGTAGTGGATCGCCTCGCGCTTGAAGTAGTCGCCAAAGCTGAAGTTGCCCAGCATCTCGAAGAAGGTGTGGTGGCGGGCGGTGTAGCCGACATTCTCCAGATCGTTGTGCTTGCCGCCGGCACGGACACAGCGCTGTGACGAGGCGGCGCGACGGTAGGGGCGCACATCCTGTCCCAGAAAAACATCCTTGAACTGCACCATGCCGGCGTTGGTGAAGAGCAGGGTGGGGTCGTTGCCCGGCACCAGTGAACTGCTCGGCACGACTTCGTGCCCCTGTTCGGCAAAGAAATCGAGAAAGGCGCGGCGAAGTTCAGAGCTGTTCATGGTCTGCCTGTTGGAGTGAAAAGGGGTGCCGAGGCCGGGCCGGCGGCAAAATTATATGCCGAATCAATCTTCTTCAGCTTCAGTGTCATGCAGTGCGTGGCGAATCTGTCGCTGGGTGAAACCACGCGCCTGCAGAAAGCGCATCCATTTGGCCTGGGTCGCCGGGTCACGCGGGCGGCCCGGGCCAAAACGTTTCTGTTTGGCATGGCGCGCGGCGCTCAGCCAGAGTTCGGACTCCGCATCGATGACCTCAGTGATCAACTGCCGTGACAGGCCGCGCGCCAGCAGGTCGCTGCTGACATGCAGTGGACCAAAACCGGCTTCGCGGCGCTGGCGACAGCGCATTTCGGCAAAACGGGCATCACTCAGCAGCCCCTCCTGTTGCAGTTGGGTCAGCACCGTTTCGATTTCCGTTCGGTCGCCCCCTTTGGCGAGCAGCTTGGTCGCCAGCTCGTGACTCGCATGTTCCCGGCGCGCCAGCAAATCGAGCGCCTGGTGGCGAAGCGGGCGGGTCTTGGCAGGTTGTGGTGGGTCTGAAGGTATGGACACGGTGTGCTTCACAGCAGCAGCGGGGCATCGGGCAGTTCATTCGGGTTGGCCTGATCCTGCGCCGGAAAATGCAGGGCCAACTGCTGGGCAATCGCCTCGATGCCGGCAATGCTGCCCTCCAGATAGGCGCCACGCCCGAATGCCTGCTCCATCATCCGGCAGATCTGCGCCCAGCCCGCGCTGCCGACCCGGCGGTGAATGCCACGGTCGGCGATGATCTCGACATCGCGCTCTGCCAGCAACAGGTAGATCAGCACGCCGTTGTTCTGTTCGGTGTCCCAGATTCGCAACTGTGAGAAGAGCTCCAGCGCCCGATCCGCTGCGCTGGTGCCGGCCCACAGCGGCCCGATGTCGAGCGCGGCCTCGACCACGAACCGCAGTTCGCCGCTGTGCGAGGCTTCGCTGCGCTGGATCGCCTGCTCGATCTGCCGCAGCGCGCTGGCCGGAAAGGCGCGGCGCAGGGGTCGCTCGCCGCTCCACAGATGGGTCAGGATGCGCTTGAGTTTGATGGTCACCATCGTCCGGATGCACCTCCGCCGCCAAAACCGCCGCCACCACCACTGAAACCACCGCCGAAGCCGCCACCGCCAAAACCGCCGCGCCCTCCGAAACCGCCGGGAAAACCGCCGAGGCCACGGCCTGCATGGCCGAGCAGGGTGAAGAGAAAGGCGCCGATGCCGGCAAGCAGCGCAATCAGCAGCGCACCGGCCAGAAACCAGGTGAGCAGGCCGATCAACGTGCCGCTCACCAGCGCGCCGAGTGGTCGTCCCAGCAAGGCGCGCAGTGCGCCGCCGGCCATCAGCACGATGATGAAAAGCAACGGCAGCAGGTTCGCAATTTCCAGACGGTCGCGGGCAGGGCGCTGGGAAGGGGGCGGCAGGGGTTCGCCATCGATCAACCGGATGATCTGCTCGATGCCGGCGGTGATGCCGCCGTAAAAATCACCCTGGCGCAAGCGCGGCGTGATCAGCTCGCTGATGATCCGTTTGCTGAGGGCATCGTTCAGCACCCCTTCGAGCCCATAGCCCACCTCGATGCGCAGGGTCCGGTCATCCTTGGCGATGATCAGCAGCACGCCGTCGTCGATCTTCTCCCGTCCCAGCTTCCACTGCTCCACCACCCGCATCGAGTACTGCTCGATCGACTCGGGCTGGGTGGTGGCGACCAGCAGCAGCGCGATCTGGCTCCCCTTGCGCTGCTCGAAGCTGCGCAGTCTCTGTTCGATGTTGCGCTGCTGTTCCGGGGTCAGGGTGGCGGTCTGGTCGATGACCGGCGCAGTCAGGGGCGGTACCGGCAGCTCGGCATGGCTGATCCAGACGATGCCGAGCAGTGCTGTCAGCAACAGCCCGGCCATGCTTTTTGGCAGGCCGAGCCGGTTCATCGGGATTTGCTGTCGGGCGCCGGGGCAAAGTCGACCTTGGGCGCGGTGGAGATCTGCTGTTCGTTCTCCACGCTGAAGTTGGGCTTCACGTGGTAGCCGAGCAGCATCGCGGTGAGGTTGGAGGGGAGTGAGCGCACGGTGACGTTGTACGCCTGCACCGCCTTGATGTAGCGGTTGCGCGCCACGGTGATGCGGTTCTCGGTCCCTTCGAGCTGGGCTTGCAGGTCGCGGAAGTTGGCGTCGGATTTCAGTTGCGGGTAGTTCTCCGCCACCACCAGCAGGCGCGAGAGGCTGCTGGTGAGCTGGCCCTGCGCGGCCTGAAAGCGGGCGAAGGCCGCCGGATCATTCAGCAGTTCCGGGGTGAGCTGAATCGAGCCAACGCTGGCACGGGCCTGGGTCACCTCGGTCAGCACTGCTTTTTCCTGTGCGGCATAGCCCTTCACGCTGTTGACCAGGTTGGGCACCAGATCGGCGCGGCGCTGGTACTGGTTCAACACCTCCGACCAGGCCGCCTTGATCTGCTCATCCTGGCTCTGCAGGGTGTTGTAGCCGCAGCCACTCAGAATCAACGTCAACAGGGCGATCAGCCAGATTCGCATTGGATGCATCGGTCACTCCTCCATCTGTTTTTCAGACATTGTGCGTGACTTCACGTTTTTGTGGTTGTTCTTTCTGACGCGTCATGGCTGCCGGTCTAAGCTTGAACTCATGCATCCCTGCAAACAAGCCCAACCCAGGAGGCGATCGACCATGTCCATGCCTGTAACATCCGACGGTAACTGTTCATATTCTGCCAGCAGGACCTTGTTCTCTCGCGGTTTTTGTCTGTTGTTGACGCTGGCCAGCCTGCTGCTGCCAACGGCAAGCTGGGCAGCACGCTATCAGGCGGTGGTTCAGTCACCCAACAGCAGCGGCACGGCCGGCGAGGTGCGCAATGTGGTGCTGGCCTTTGATGACCAGTGGAACTATCTGACCGCCGACTTCACCATTCTGCCGAGCGAAAATGGCGGTGTGGCCAATGGTTTCTGGATGATCGTGAGTCCGGCCAATGCGACCGGCAATGCCGCGCGCTCGCTGACCCTCTATGCCGATCTGAACACCCATCAGGTGAGCCTCTATCGACTGAGCGGTGATCCGCTCAACTTTGCCGTCGACCGCAACAAGGATTTTCTGTCGAGCCACGCCAATGCCGTGCGCGTGAGCGATGATGAGACGTCGGGCCGCCGGGTGGTTCGCATTGCGGTGCCGCTGATGGTCGAGAACGGCCTGGGGCGCTTTGGCGCCGGCGGGGTGAGCTGGCAGATGCAGCTTCTGCTCGATGCCCGCTTCAGTTACGACGCCAATCACCATCTGCTGGGCCTGAAATCGAGCGCCCAGAGCGACAGCCAGGTGCAGGCGCAACCGGTCGCACGGCTCAACTCGCCAGCCGAGGCGCCGCAACTGGCCGGCAGCAAAGAGAGCCCGCTGTGGATGCTGCTGTTCGTCTTTGGCCTGGGCGGGCTGATCTGGGTCTGGCGCCATCCACGCTACCGTCGCCATGTGCGGCAGAGCGAGCAGCGCGCCGCCGCAGCCGCTGCCGCAGCGAAAGTCACCACAGCGTCAGTTGACGAGGTTGAGAGTGATCGGCTGATTGCAGCCCCGAAACCGTGATTCCCAGCAGCCGCACTGGCCGAAAATCGGTCAGTGCGCGCTGCAACAGCGTCTTCAACACTGAATCGACCTGCGGTGCCGAGGTAAAACCCTGTCGCAGCGTCATGCCGCGGGTGACCGAGCGGAAGTCACTGAACCTGACCTTGACGGTCAACGTCTGCGCCCGCTGCCCGGTTTGCTGCAACTCCTGAGTGACGCGATCGAGCAGCCGCTCGAGTTCGGACACCATCTGCGCTGAATCGGTCAGATCATCGGCAAAGGTGGTCTCAGCGCCGATCGATTGGCGGATGCGTGAAGGGTTGACCGGGCGCGGATCGATGCCGGCAGCCATGCCATGATAGTGGCGCGCCAGTTTGCCGAAGTGCTGCTCAAGCTCGGGCAGGCCAAAGCGCAGCAGATCGGCGCCACACTCGATGCCGAGCGATCTCATCCGGCTGGCGGTGCTGCGGCCGATGCCATGGAACCTGTCGATCGGCAAGGCGGCTGCATGGGCCGCCCCCTCGCTGGGCATGATGACGAAGAGGCCGTCTGGTTTTCCCCGCTCACAGGCCAGTTTGGCCAGAAACTTGTTGTACGAGACGCCAGCCGAGGCGGTGAGCTGGGTCTTCTGCCGGATTCTCTGCCTGATCTCCTGCGCGATCAGACTCGCCGAGCCCCGATGCAGGGTGCTGCCGGTGACATCCAGATAGGCCTCATCCAACGACAGCGGCTCCACCAGATCGGTATAGTGCTGAAAAATCTCGCGAATCTGCAGTGAAACCTGTTGATAGATCTCGAAGCGGGGCTTGACGAACAGTGCCTGCGGACAGAGCTGATAGGCGCGCGCCGATGGCATCGCCGAATGGATGCCGTAACGGCGGGCTTCATAACTGCAGGTGGCCACCACCCCGCGCGAATTGGGCGCGCCACCCACGATCAGCGGCTTGCCGCGCCACTGCGGATGGTCGCGCTGCTCGATGGCAGCAAAATAGGCATCCATGTCGATGTGAATGATCTTTCTTGTCGATTCATTGATCTGCGACATGGCCCGACCAGTCTTTCAACCCGAAACTGGCCACGGCATTGAAGAGGGGAGGGGGCAGGCCCGGGTCCCACGGGTGCAGGATGGATTTGACATTGCAATGAGAAACGTTATCATTAGCAAAACCAGCAGATTGCAACGCAGCGTACCAGGTGGTGACATGAACAGCCCTCAACTCGCGATGCAGTACCAGGCGGCTGGGGCGGCGGACCCGGTGCGGATTGCCAGCCAGCCGGACCGGCTCATGCTCAGTGAGGTGCGCGCGACCGAGCAGGTGACACTGCTGCAGATTGCCGGCGGCAACCAGGTCACGCTGCGTCTTCTGAGCATGGGCATTCGCCCCGGGCAGCAGATTCAGGTGCTGCACAACCGCACGGGTGCCGTGGTGATCGCAGCAGGATCGGGCCGCATCGCGGTCGGCAAGAGATTGGCGCAGCAGATCACCGTGCAGCGCGGCTGAACGGCCGGCCCATGCGCCAATATACCATTGCGGTGGTTGGCAACCCCAACTGCGGAAAGACCACCCTCTTCAATGCCCTGACCGGGGCCCGCCAGCGAACCGGCAACTGGCCCGGTGTCACCGTCGATCGCAAGGAAGGGCAGTTCGAGATCGATGGACAGCCGATCCGATTGATCGATCTGCCCGGTGTCTACAGTCTCGACCGCTTCAGCCAGGCACTGGATGAGAAGGTTGCCTGCGACTACCTGCTTGCCGGCGAAGCCGACCTGCTGATCAACATCCTCGACGCTGCCAATCTGGAGCGCAGCCTCTACCTCACCGCACAACTGATCGAAATGGGTGCCCCGCTGCTGGTGGTGCTCAACATGATGGACCATGCGACGGCGCAGGGACTGACTGTCGACCCGTTGCAACTCAGCCAGCAACTGGGTTGTCCGGTGGTGGTGACGGTGGCGAGTCGCGAGCAGGGCATCGCGCAATTGAAGACGGCGATCGCCGAACGACTGACTCACCCCCCGACGCGGGGTGATGGCATTCTGCATCCGGTGCAGATCGAGTTCGCCGTCGCCACCCTGGTGGATCGGCTCGATCCGCTGGGCCGCGATCCAGCGCGGCGCTGGCTCGCGCTCGAACTGCTGGCGAATGAGGGTGTCGCGCCTGCGGTCGAGCCAGAACTTCTGCATGACGTCGCCGAGATGCGGCGCCAGATCAGCACCGAACTGCACGAAGATGTCGAATTGCTGATCGCCGACAGCCGCTACGGTTTTGCCCGGCGGGTCGCACAGGAGGTGGCCACGCGCGGTCAGGCACCAGGCAGCACTTCTTCGGATCGAATCGATCGGATCGTGCTCAACCGTTTTGCCGGTGTGCCGATCTTTCTGGGCGTCATCTATTTGATGTTCCTGTTTTCGATCAACTTCAGCGGCGCGCTAATCGACTTTTTCGATCAGGTGACAGGTGCGTTGCTGGTCGATGGGCTGGGTCAACTGCTGTTGGCGCTCGGCCTGCCGCAGTGGGTCAAGGTGCTGCTGGCGGACGGTCTGGGTGGTGGAGTGCAGGTGGTGGCGACCTTCATTCCAGTGATCGGCGCACTCTACCTGTTCCTGTCGTTTCTCGAGGATTCCGGCTACATGGCGCGCGCCGCCTTCGTGATGGACCGGCTGATGAACCGGATCGGTCTGCCCGGCAAGGCCTTTGTGCCACTGATCATCGGCTTTGGCTGCAATGTGCCCGCCATCATGGCGACCCGCACGCTGGAGTCACATCGAGAACGCATTCTCACCTCGATGATGGCGCCCTTCATGTCCTGCGGCGCGCGGCTGTCGGTCTATGCACTCTTTGCCGCAGCGTTCTTTCCGGTGGGTGGTGCCAATGTGGTGTTCAGCCTCTACCTGCTGGGCATCCTGATCGCCGTGCTGACTGCGCTGCTGCTGAAAAACAGCCTGTTGAAAGGCGAGGCCGATGCCTACCTGCTGGAGTTGCCGGCCTACCACCTGCCCACGCTGAAAGGCATCTGCATTCACACCTGGGACAAACTGAAGGGCTTCGTGGTCCGCGCCGGCCGCATCATCATCGTCATGGTGCTGGTGATCAATCTGCTCAACTCGATCGGCCGCGATGGCAGCTTCGGCAACGAAAACAGCGAAAATTCGCTGTTGAGCTGGATTGCACGCGAAGGCACGCCGCTGTTCGCGCCGATGGGCCTGCGCGAGGAGAACTGGCCGGCCGTCGTCGGCATCCTAGCGGGTGTTCTGGCCAAGGAGGTGGTGGTCGGCACGCTCGACTCCATCTACAGCCGGATGGACCGCGAATCCGCCGGCGAAGCCGACGCCGCAACACCCTTCGACCTGCTGGCGCAACTGAGCGCGGCAGCGGCCACGATTCCGCAGAATCTGCTGCAACTGCTCGATCGACTGGGTGATCCACTCGGCTTCAGTGTCATCAAGGAGGGGGATCCGAGCGCGGCGGCGGCCGAGCAGCAGGTGAGTCTTTCAACCTTCGGCGCGATGGTCAGCCGCTTCGATGGGCAGGCCGGAGCCTATGCCTACCTGCTGTTCATCCTGCTCTACTTTCCTTGCGTGTCGACCATCGCCGCGTTGCGACGGGAGGCCGGCACTGGCTGGACTCTGTTTGCCGCCGGCTGGGGCACTTTCATCGCCTACACCAGTGCGACCTTCTGCTATCAATTGGCCAGCTTTGCCCGCCATCCCGGCAGCTCATCGTTCTGGATTGCCCTGGTCCTGCTGTCGTGGGTCGCAGTGGTGGGCGTTTTCCGCTGGCTGGGTCGCAGTGCCCCCTCGACCGCGAGTGTGAAGGCGGGTGCAGCATGAATCTGATCCAGCTCAAGAACCATCTGAAACAGCATCATGAGTGCTCGCTGCGCGATCTGGCCCTGCGCTTCGACAGCAGTGCCGAGGTGCTGCGCCATCAACTTGCACTGCTCGAGCGCAAAGGACTGGTGAAGAAACTGCCGTCGGGCACGCTGTGCAGCAGCGGTTGCCGCAGTTGCGCCACGGAGCAGATCGAACTCTATCGCTGGGTGGCCGAAGAAGAGGGGAGTGCCGTGCCACTGCGCTTCGGCAACAGCGGCCGCAACTGAAGCCAGACGGTATCGAGCAGGCGCGGCTGTGCTGCGGCGGTCGGATGCAAACCATCCGCCTGCATCATCCCGGGTTGCGCAGCGACACCTTCGAGCAGAAACGGCACGAGCGGAATCGAGTTTTCCTTCGCAATCTCCTGATATTGAATAAAAAAAGGTTCGCTATAACGGCTGCCGTAGTTGGGTGGAATGCGTATACCCACCAACAGCGGCCTGGCGCCACGCTGCTGGACCAGTTGCACCATCCGCGTCAGATTGGCGCGAATCGAATCGAGCGCAAATCCGCGCAAGCCGTCGTTGGCGCCCAGTTCGATGATCACCAGCGAGGGTGTGTGGCGATCGAGCAGATCAGGCAGTCGCCGCAGACCGCCATCGGTGGTCTCACCGCTGATGGAGGCATTGATCACCTCGACCGGAAATGCTTCGGCGGCCAGTCGCTGCTTCAGCAGCTCGACCCAGCCCTGATCGAGGGTCAGGCCATAACCAGCACTCAGGCTGTCACCGAGCACCAGCAGGGTTGAGCTCATGACAGGAGTTGCAGAAGCCGTACTGCCAAGGAGTGACCAGGCGAACAGGGCAATGCCAATTCGACGCAGATTTACAAAGAATTCATTCATGACGGCATAAAATTTAGGTACTTATTGATCCGGCCAAGTGAAGTTTGAAGTTTCACGCGGCATATTTCACTCGAGGGTCCTGGAAGAATTTCATGACTCGCTCGGGGGATTTTTCCAGTTCTTGCATGTGCTCTGTCGCGGCTGCCTTGAGCTTTGCTTTTGTGCGTGCAGGCACCTTGGAGCCGATGGCCTGCTTGAGGCTCGCGTTCAGGCGCTTCTCCGGATTCAGCTCCGGGCTGTAGCTGGGCAAGTAGAACAGCTCGATCCTCTCTGAATGCTCTGCGGCCCAGGCTTTGACGGGCTTGCTGTGATGTACGCGCAGGTTGTCCAGAATGAGAAACACCTTCTTTTCGGCATCCTTGATCAAGGCTCCAGAAATTCGATCAGCTTGTCCGAGTTGAAAGCCTCGTCAATGATCATCCAGCGGGTCTGGCCGCGATTGGTGACCGTAGCGATCATGGAGAGCTTTTGCCGAGCACCTCCCACGGCATATGCCACAGGCGTCTGGCCCGCCGGCGCGTAGCTGCGTCCGCGCACGTCAGTGTTGACCAGCGCCGTCTCGTCACCCCAGTGAATCTCTCCACCTTCGGCTTTGGCCCGCGTTTCGATCGCGGGATACTCCTCTTCGATCGATTTCTGAACTGCCTCGGGGCGTTGCTCGTACGCACGCTTGATCGGCTTTTGCGGCGTAAAACCCCAGCGCTCGAGGTAGTTTCCCACGCAGCGAACTGAGAGCCGGATGCCATATTCCTGCTCGATCAGCTCCGATACGGCGGCACGGTTCCACAAGGCAAACGTCATCTTCAGTTGTTCGGGCCGCTTATCGCAGATCAGGCGCTGGAGGGCTTCTTCCTGCTCCGGTGTCAGCTCTCGACCATCGCCGGGCCGCTTGCCGCGCGCGGCAGGCTTGATCGCTGCCAGTCCGCCCTCTTCATAGCGATCGATCACTCCGCGCACCGTCGGATAACTCAGCCCACTGAGCCCAACTATCTGCATGACGCCGTAGCCTTGACGGTACAAACGGACTACTTGTTTGCGCCGTTCATGCTGTCGCTCCAGCGATTGGGTTCTTGCGTCTTCTTTGTCCATGAAGCTTCGACGAAAGAGACCTCAAAAAGTTTAGATAAAATCGTGCCGGATCAATAGTAGAAACAGCTCTCCGGAAATGTTCAGCTGATGGCAGAGCGGCTTTGATGTCAAGCCAGCTGTTCGTCATGTGTGGCAGGGAGGGGTGAAGCCCTTGAGGATAGCCAGCCGCTCATAAATAAATTTGATAATCATTCTCATTATATTTATCATAGACTGCGCGGCTTGAAGGATTTTGACCTCCTGCTCCGTTTTGATTCATTTGCCAGCCAGCCAGCCAGCCAGAAACTTCACACTTCGCTTTCAGGAGTACGGCCATGCAGCGGCTATATCGAATTTTCGAACATGCAGTCAAATGTTCTGAATTTTCTCTCAGTCAGACCAAGTCAGATACGTTTCGCCATTATGGAATCAGGTGCCATCTCAATTTATTGTGTTGGAGCGGTATTTTGCTGACAACACCCGTTGCAGTGGCGGTTGAAACCAAGTCATCTGTGGAAGTCCTCTCTTCGACGGCGGTCTCGCTGCCCACCGTCGAAGTCACCGATGACACCTACCGGCAGACCGCCACCAAGTCGGTCCTGCCGACTGAGCTTACGCCGCAGAGCATCTCGGTTACGGATCAGGAGACTTTGCAGATGCGTGCCGCCGACTCGGTGAACGAGGCGCTGCGCTATGTGTCCGGCGTGAACACGGAGTTGCGCGGCGGCGCAGTGACGCGCATGGATCAATTCGTCATTCGCGGTTTTGCCAACTACCAGAACTACTACGACGGCCTGCCGCTGCTGTTCAACGGCTGGAACCTGCAACCGCAGATCGACGTCGTCGCCGTCGAGCAGATCGAGGTGTTCAAGGGGCCAACGTCATCACTGTACGGCAATATGCCGCCTGGTGGCTTCGTCAACCTGATCGGCAAGAAGCCCTCCGCCACGCCCTTCAGTCGTGTGTCGGTATCGACCGGCACCAATGACCATCGCGAGCTGAGCTTCGAATCGCGCGGTGCACTCGGCGGCACCGGGCTGTCCTACAGCGCCGTCGGCCTTGGGCGCAAGCGCGACGGCCAGGCGATCCCCTCCGAGGACGAGCGCTATCTGTTCGCCCCGTCGGTCGACTGGCGCCTGGGGGACGACACCCTGCTCAACTTCAACCTGTACTACCAGAACGATCCGTCGGCCGGCATCTACAACACGGTGCCCGCTGCGGGCAGCCTGTTCGGCACGCCGTTTGGCCGACTGGATACGGATGCCTACGCCGGCGATGCCAACTGGAACACCTACGAGCGCGAGGTGCTGATGCCGGGCTACCGCCTCAATCACGACTTCGGTAACGGCTGGACCTTTCTGCACCAGTTGCGCTACCTAGATGCCGATGCCTACCAGGAGAACACCTACAACCTCGGCAGACTGAGCGATTACACCGGCCAACTGAACGATCAGCGCCTGCTGCTGCGCCGCGCCTATCTGACCGACGAGACCACCAGCGGACTGGTGCTCGACAACCAGCTGTCCGGACAGGTGCACACCGGCGCGGTCGAGCACAACCTGCTGTTCGGCGTCGACTATCAACAGCTCGATTCGGACATCGCCTACGAGGATGCCGCCACGGTGCCGATCGACGTGTTCGCGCCCAACCACCACCTCATCGATCCGGCCACGCTCGATTTCGCCGCCTCCGGCCTCAGTTCCGACTTCACTATCGACAGCGAGCAGCGCGGTTTCTATCTGCAGGACCAGTTGCGCTGGAACCGCTGGGTGTTCATCGCCAGTGGCCGCCATGACCAATACGACTACGAGGAGACCGGCCGCAAATACGGCGCACCGGCCACCAGTAAGATCGATCAGCAGGAGTTTTCGGTGCGAACCGGGCTGCTGTACGCGTTCGACAGCGGCTGGGCGCCCTACGTCAACTATGCGCAGAGCTTCGAGCCGATGGGTGGCAGCGATCGCAGCGGCAACACCTTCGAGCCGGCCACCGCCGAGCAATGGGAAGTCGGCCTCAAATATGCCTCGGCCGACCGGCGCAACCAGTTCTCGCTGGCGGCATTCGAGATCACCAAGGAAAACGACCTCACCCGGGATCCGAACGGCGGCCCGTATGACCTGATCCAGGCCGGCGAAACGCGCTCAAGTGGCGTCGAGCTGGAAACGCGGTATCTGTTCACCGACGCGCTGATGGCGCTGCTCAGCACTACCTGGCTAGACATGGAGATTACCAAGGACACGCGCGGCCTCGAAGGCAAGACCCCGGTGTGGGTGCCGGATGTGACGGCATCGCTGTGGCTGCAGTACGACCTGTTCGATGGCCCTGCCGCCGGCACCACGCTCGGCGCCGGCGTGCGCTACGTGGGCGAGATGCAAATCGATGCGCTCAACACCGGCGAAGTGCCGGATTACACCGTGTTCGACCTGGCCGCCTCCTACGACCTCGGTCGCGTGAATCCATCCCTGCGCGGCACCACGCTGCAGCTGACGGCCAACAACCTGACGGATCACCGTTACGTGACCTGCTATGACCGCAACAACTGCTGGTTCGGCGCCGAACGTATGGTCGAAGTTGGCGTGCAATATGATTTTTGATGGTAACGGAGGCCTGCGAAGATGAACCTCCTGCTTGGCGTAATGGCACTGCTGTTGAGCAACGCCTCGGTCGGTGGTCTGTGGTTATGCTGGCGCGGATACGGGCGGTCGTGGCTACTGGAGAGCAGCACCACTGGATTGCTGGCGCTGTGGATATGGGTTCGCTTGATGGGCCCTGAATTCGGCACCGTCTATGCGCTCGGCGCCTTTGTGCTTGGCGTCTGGGGTTGGATCGTCGTGACCGCAGCGTCTGCCCGCCGCAGCGTGGCGATCGATAGACCTCTGCGTCACCACAAACGATCGACACGCTCTCTATTGAGCAAACTCGGCACGGTGATACTGACCGGTCCTATTGCGCTCACGGCGGTGATGGTAACCTGTCTGCATGTCGTCTACTGGTTGCCTGGTGCACCCGGCGAGCGCTGGGTGATGGCAGCCTTTGCTCTGCCGCTGCTGTGGGCCACCTTCGTGACGGTCCTGCTGTGTGTCGATCGACGCTGGCAGGCGACGCTGGCCCTGAGCGCGTTGAGCGGACTGGGTGCGGTCCTGCTGCCCACCGGGAGCCTGTCATGAGCTGGCCCCTGAGCGGCGCGCTGGTTAAGCAACTACGCAAGGCACACTCGGCGCTTGGCCTCACGCTTGCCGGGCTACTGTACGTCATCTGCCTGACGGGAACACTGTCCGTATTTCGTGATGAGTTCGAGCGCTTGGAACAACCTCGGGTGCCCGAATCGCCCAGCTATTCGGCGGCGCAGATCGCGCGCGCGGTCGAGCAGTTCCGCGCCGAGGTGGTCGCCAACCCCGACAAGCTCTACGTCGTGCTTCCCAGCGAGTCCCTGCCGCGCCTGCACCTGTCCGCAGACGAGCATGAGCGTTACGTGCGACCCGACGGCACGCTCGATGTCGCCCCTGTCGACGGCTGGACGCACATGCTGGTCCACTTGCACGCCCAACTGCTGCTGCCGGAAACGCTCGGCGTAATCGTCACCGGCAGTATCGGCGCGCTGCTGTGCGCGCTCGTCCTGAATGGCCTGCTGTCGCACCCGAACCTGGTCAAGGACCTGTTCCGCTGGCGACGCGATCGCTCCGACGTGCTGCGCCACACCGATCTGCACAACCGGCTCGGCGTGTGGGGCAGTCCGTTCTTTCTGATGTTCGGGCTCACCGGCGCCTTCTTCGGCCTGCTCGGCGTGTTAATTGCCGCCGGCGCCGAAAAATGGTTCGGCGGCGACCGAGAAGCATTACTTGCGTCGATCTATGGTGCCGACATTGCCGTAACTGCCGCTCCGGCGCAGATCAACTACCAGCGGGCGCTGAGCGAACTTACCCGTATTGCACCCGATATCACGCCGATTTACCTGATGATCCAGAGCCCCGGCACCGATCGGCAATTTCTGGAAATCGGCGCCACCCTGCCGAACCGGCTCGTCTACTCGGAGATTTATCGCTTCGATGCCAACGGCACGCCGCTGGGGCACCAGGGTTTGTCCGATGGGCCACTCGGCCGGCAAATCGCTTACTCGGTGTATCGCCTGCACTTCGGTCATTTCGTCGGCTGGACCAGCAAATTGCTTTATGGTGTCCTGGGCCTGGCACTGACTTGGGTGTGTGTATCGGGCGTCAATATCTCGCTCGCTCGACACGACCACCGCAGCGCCGTCAACGGCCTTTGGGACGGTTTGGTGTGGGGCTTTCCGACGGCGCTGGCATTATCGGCTGCGGCGGCGCTGCTCGGTGGGCCACACGTGGCCGTGCTGCTGACTATTTTCATAGCAGCTATTGCCATTGCTACATGGCTGCACGGCACGATTCTACGGCACTGTTTTCAAGGTCTGATTGCGTTGTCAATGCTGGGAGCGATTGGCATGTATGTCGGCCGATACGGCGTCAATTAACAGGCCGTTGAAAAACTCTGCCGCGTTCATGAAAGGGCTCCCACGACAGGATCGCTGTGTCCAAAACTCGTCCAAAGACAATGGCAACGGCTCTCGGAGGACGCAAAATGACCTTCGGGAGGCTCAAAAAGTTTCGTAATACGGTCGGAGTTCGCGTCAGTTGCGGTCAAGCATGACACGGCTCCCATAAAGAGAAGGTGTTCGTCCAGTCAACTTTTAACATAATATATATTATGCGAATAAATGGCTGTGCGGCGGTTTGCGAAAGGGTGCGTACATGTCGACTCGCGACCATGTTGCAACTCATGCCAGCCGATTGAGGCCATTCAAGGCGGCCACACGGTAAGCCTCGGCCATCGTCGGATAGTTGAAGGTGGTGTCGACGAAATAGTTGATGCTGTTGGCCTTGCCGTCCTGACGCATGATCGCCTGACCAATGTGGATGATCTCGGCAGCGCGGTCGCCAAAACAGTGGACACCGAGAATCTCCAGAGTCTCGGTGTGGAACAGGATCTTCAGCATGCCGACCTCTTCACCGGCAATTTGCGCGCGTGCCATGCTCTTGAAGAAGGCGCGGCCAACCTCGTAAGGCACCCTGTCAGCGGTCAGTTCGCGCTCGGTGCGGCCAATCGAGCTGATTTCAGGAATGGTGTAGATGCCGGTGGCGACGTCATCGATGTGGTGAAACTGGCCATTGGCGAGCAGATGGTTGGCCACGGCGCGTCCTTGGTCATGCGCGGCGCTGGCAAGACTGGGCCAGCCAATCACATCCCCTGCGGCATAGATGTGTTCCACATCGGTCTGATAGTTGCCGTTGACGGCGATTCGCCCGCGGGTATCGGGCGTCAGACCGATCTTTTCCAATCCAAGCCCAACCGTATTGCCGCTGCGACCATTGCACCAGAGCAAGGCATCGCCTTTGATCTTCTTGCCGGATTTGAGGTAGAGATAGACCCGCTGCGAGTCGGCTTCGATCCGTTCATACTCTTCGTTCAGGCGAATCAGCACGCCATTGTTACTGAGGTGATAACTCAGGGCATCGGAGATTTCATCATCGAGAAACGACAGAATTTCGTCATGCTGATCGACCAGGTTCACCTGCACACCAAGCCCGGCCAGAATCGAGGCATATTCACAGCCGACGATGCCCGCGCCATAGATGATGATCGTTCTCGGGGTGTGTTCGAGATGCAAAATGGTGTCGCTGTCGTAGATGCGCGGATGATCGAAATCGACACCCGTCGGCCGATAGGGCCGTGATCCGGTGGCGATGACGAAATGGCGGGCCTTCAGCACCTCGTTGGTGTGTCCTTCGCTCTGCACGACGAGGGTGTGCGCGTCGACGAACTTGGCGTGGCCTGAAAAGAGCGAGATTCGGTTACGGCTGTAGAACTGGGTGCGCAACTGCACCTGTTTGGCAATGACCGATTCGGCCCGTTTCAGCACCTGCGGAAACGAGAACCAGCGCGGTTCTCCGACGTCACGGAACAGTGGATTGCTGTTGAACTCGCTGATCTGCTTGACGACATGGCGCAACGCCTTGGAGGGAATGGTGCCCAAATGGGTGCAGGCACCACCGACGGCACCGCGGTCTTCCACCACCGCCACCCGCTTGCCATGCTTGGCGGCATTGATTGCGGCGCCCTCGCCGGCAGGCCCTGTTCCTATGACGACCACATCAAACTCACGTGCCATTTTTCGCTCCCGATCAGACAGCCAGAAACATTACCCGAAACCTTGATCAAATTCTAATGCAAAACTTTTGATCTGTCTTTCAATTATTTGTTAAACATCGATATATTTATTTTTTCCATGTGCGCGCATTGGCCATCTCGGCGCCCTGCCCTGTCGCTCCTTGATGGAGCGCGCATTCAAAGTGCCAAGCAAAAAGCGGTAGCATGACCCTTCTTCATTACCATAGTCGAAGATCATTCACAGAACTCCCGGAGGTACAACGCAATGGCGAAGATGAGCTTCAACGAATGGCCGGCCATCACGGCGGATGATGCCACCATCAAGGCGGCACTCGAAGAGGCCAACATCCCTGCCCTGATGGCCGCGCTGGCGCATCTGACTGGCAGCACCGCCATCCTGCGCGGCGACATTCAACCCAACAACAACATCTTTCGTGATCCGCAAAGCGGCATTGCGCCCGAACAGCAGGCGAAGGCGCGAGCGATGGCCTTCGAGATCATCACCGCCTACCGCGATGCCGGCAGCAGGCTGCCGCCGGTTCCTGACGAAAACAGTGTCCGCGAGATGATGCACTACCTGATCGGTCAGGAGATCTCGCCCGACTATGTTCAGTTTCTGATGAGCGAACTGGCACTCAACGGCGAGGATCCCTACAGCCAGGCCGGCATCAATGCCCTGCCCCAGAGGCTCAAGAGCCAGTTCAAGGTGGCGGTCATCGGCGCCGGCATGTCGGGCATTCTGGCGGGCATCCGACTGAAAGAGGCGGGAATTCCCTACGTCATCTTCGAGAAAAATGGCGATGTCGGCGGCACCTGGTACGAAAACACCTACCCCGGCTGCCGGGTCGACAGCCCCAATCACAGCTACTCCTACTCCTTTGCCCCCAACGACTGGCCGCAATACTTCTCGTCGCAGGCCGTGCTGCGGGACTACTTCGACCGCTGCGCGACCGAGTACGGCATTCGGGACGCCATCCACTTCAACACCGAGGTGGTGTCGGCCGAGTTCGACGAAACCAGCAAGATCTGGAGGCTGCATCTAAACAGCCGCGACGCGGGCCCGCGGACGCTGGAGTTCAACGCCATCATCAGCGCAGTCGGCCAGCTCAACCGCCCCAAATTTCCTGACATCGAGGGCCGTGATCGCTTCAAGGGCATCGCGTTCCATTCAGCGCAGTGGCAGCACCAGCATGATCTGCGCGGCAAGCGCATCGCGGTCATCGGCACCGGCGCCAGCGCCTTTCAGTTCGTGCCCGAAATCGCCAGGACGGCCAGCGAGGTGCTGATCTTTCAACGCACGCCACCCTGGCTCAGTCCGCGCGACAACTACCATGATCACATCCCGGAAGGAAAGCACTGGCTGCTCAACAACCTGCCCTTCTATACCAAGTGGTTTCGCTTTCTGATGTTCTGGCAGACCTCCGAAGGGCTGCTGAAGGCGGTCAAGTGCGACCCGGACTGGCATGGCCACCCCAATTCGGTCAGCGCGGAGCACGATCAACTGCGACAGATGCTGACCCATTACCTCACCCAGATGGTCGGCGATGACCCGGCACTGCTGGCGAAGGTGATTCCTGACTATCCACCAGCCGGCAAGCGGATGTGCGTGGACAATGGCACCTGGATTCGCGCGCTCAAGCGCGACAATGTCCAGCTCTTCACCGATGGCATCGGTGAAATCACCGAAACCGGCCTGACCACCCGTGATGGCCAGCATCGTGCGGTGGACGTCATCATTTATGGCACCGGCTTCAAGGCCAGCCGCCTGCTGTGGCCGATGCAGATCATCGGGCGTGGCGGCGTCGAACTGCAACAGCAGTGGAATGACGATCCACACGCCTACCTCGGCATCACGGTGCCAGGCTACCCCAACCTCTTCTGCCTCTATGGCCCCAACACCAACATCGTCGTCAACGGCAGCATCATCTTCTTCTCCGAGAGCGAGATGCGCTACATCATGCTGGCGTTGCAGCAGCTGCTCGAACGGAACCAGCGCACGATCGAGTGCAAGCAGTCGGTGCATGATGCCTACAACGACTGGATCGACGCCGGCAACCAGCAGATGGCCTGGGGTTCACCCAGGGTGCAGAGCTGGTACAAGAACAGCCAGGGGCGGGTGACGCAGAACTGGCCCTATACCCTGCTGGAGTTCTGGCGCCGCACCCGCACCCTCAACCCGGATGATTACCAGTTCGGCTGAGTCGAACGGTGCGCCTGCAGGACTGCCGGCGCGCCTGAGCAATCGGCAATATGGCAACAACAGACAGGAGATGGGACATGGAGCTTGGATTGACTGCAAAGCAGGCCTTGGTGACTGGCTCGACCGCCGGCATCGGCTTCGCCACCGCACGGTCACTGCTGCGCGAGGGTGCGCAGGTGACCCTCAATGGCCGGACGCAGGCGCGGGTCGATGCTGCACTGGCGCAGCTGCGCGCCGAGTTCCCAGCGGCCAGCGTCAGCGGCATTGCCGCCGACCTCAGCAGTGCCGAGGGTTGTCAGCGAATGATCGAGCAACTGCCCGAGGTCGACCTGCTGGTCAACAACCTCGGCATTTTCGAGCCCAAGCCCTTCGAGCAGATCGGCGATGAGGATTGGCTGCGCTTTTTTCAGACCAATGTGATGAGTGGCGTTCGTCTGGCCCGACACTATGTCGGCGGCATGCGAGCGCGCAACTGGGGCCGGATCATCTTCGTCTCCAGCGAGTCGGCGTTGCAGATTCCAACCGAAACCATCCATTACGGCATGACCAAGACCGCACAGCTGGCGGTCTCGCGCGGCTTGGCCGAGACCCTCACCGGCACTGGCGTCACCGTCAACAGTGTGCTGCCCGGGCCCACCGCCTCCGAAGGGGTGACCCGTTTCATCGATCAGATGATCAAGAGCCATGGCATCGACGCCGCCACCGCCGAGCGGGAGTTCTTCAGGAGCGCCCGCCCCTCTTCGGTGCTGCAACGCTTCACCACGCCTGATGAAGTCGCGGCCATGATCACCTACCTTTGCAGTGCTCTGGCGTCGGGCACCACCGGTGCGGCACTGCGGGTCGATGGCGGCGTGGTGCGGGCCATTGCCTGATGGGCCACCTCATGCGCCCTGCCCCAGCTCCTGTGCAGCGCGGGCCCCACGACGGTGGAAATAGAGGTAGACCATCGCGCTCAAGATCGCGGCAAAGAAACACCAGACCGAGATGAACCAGAGCCTGTAGAACAGATAGGCGGCGATGCAGGAGAGCAGCAGCACGAAACCGAGCACTTCCACCATCCGGTGGGTCGAAAACAGCAGGCTGACACAGGTTGCCACCAGGTAGGCGCCCATGGGGAGCAGTGCGTAGTCGTGAAACGAGCCGTACAAGATATGTCCACCCACCAGCTTGGCCTGCAGCGGAAACCGGATCAGGACGTAGAGCAGGTAGAGGGCGGCCGCCACACCGGCCCAAACGAATGCGAGATTGATTTTGCGGCGCGCCGGTTCAGGCTCCAGCAACAGCATTGCCAGGGGCACGTAGATCGGCCACAGCAGATGAGAGAACAGCGAGTAGAGCAGTGTCAGCAGCTGGGTTGCAGGGGGTGCATCGAATTGCAGGCCGAGCCAGATGCCACCTTCCATCAGTTGCTGCACCCCGAACAGCAGGGGGATCGAGGCAAAGGGCAATTCGACCCGGCGCGACACCTTGTTCAGAGTGGTCGCACCCACCACGAGCAGCGAGGCGCCGACCAGAAAGCTTGCCGAGGCGGAAAAGCACATGGGGTTCGTCTCATTCAGGGGTGTCGCCGAGGCCGGATGCAGGCTCGCGCAAGAGTGCATAATAGATCAGGTTGTTGGCAGCGCGGCGCAATGTGCTGTTTTGCAGTTTCGAAAGAAAAAAGGGCGGAGTCGGGTTTCGATGACGAGAAACAGGCACTGCGACGCCAGTGCATGCCATGCCTGCGGAGGTCATCATTCATACGACATTTGGTGAGATTGCCACCCTGTTGGCGCTGGCCGCCGGCATCGGGATGCTGGGCGCCGCGCTACGCCAGCCGCTGATCGTCAGCTTCATTGCCGTTGGTCTGATCGCAGGCCCCTCGGGGCTGGATGTGGTGCATTCGGATGCGCAGATCGACCTGCTCGCCGAACTTGGCATCGCCATGCTGCTGTTTCTGGTCGGCATCAAGCTCGACACCAAGCTGATGCGCTCCCTGGGACCAGTGGCCCTGCTGACCGGCCTGGGCCAGGTGATCTTCACCCTGGGCTTGGGTTATCTGATCGGGCTCGGCCTGGGGTTCGATCCGATCACCAGTCTCTATGTGGCGCTGGCGCTGGCGTTCTCGTCGACCATCATCATCGTCAAGCTGCTCTCCGACAAACGCGAAATCGACGCGCTGCATGGCCAGATCGCGCTCGGTTTTCTGATCGTGCAGGATCTGGTGGTGATCGCGGCGATGATCGCAGTGTCGGCGATCGGCATCGGCGCCGTCGAAGGCCATGGCGGGGGCGATGTCATCAGCGTGCTGCTCTCCGGGCTGGCGCTGGTGGCACTGGTGGCACTGTTCGTGCGCCATGTCGCCACCCCGCTGACCGAGTGGCTCGCGCACGCGCCGGAACTGCTGGTGATCTTCGCCATCGCCCAGACCGCGATCTTCGCGGCGATCGGCGATTTCGTCGGGCTCGGCAAGGAGGTGGGTGGCCTGCTGGCAGGCATCTCATTGGCCTCGACCCCCTATCGAGAAACCATGGCGGCACGTCTGGCACCGCTGCGCGATTTTCTGCTGCTGTTCTTCTTCATCTCACTGGGCGCCAGGCTCGACCTCTCGCTGCTCGGCGCACATCTGACCGAAGCGCTCCTCTTTTCGCTGTTCGTGCTGCTTGGCAAGCCACTGATCGTACTCATCATCATGGGCGCCATGGGCTATCGCAAACGCACCGGCGCTCTTGCCGGCATCGCCATGGCCCAGATCAGCGAGTTCTCATTGATCTTCGTCGCCATGGGGGTCACGCTCGGCCACATCGAACAGGAGACATTCGGCTTGGTGACCCTGGTCGGGCTGGTGACCATCGCCCTTTCCACCTACATGATCACCTACTCCCACCAGCTCTACGCCTGGTGCGAACCGCTGCTCGCCCCCTTCGAGCGTCTGGAAACCATTCGTGAGCGGACGCAGCCGGCCAGTCAGTTGCACAACCCGCCTTCGGTGATCATTTTCGGTCTGGGGCGCTTTGGCGCGGCGATCGCAATGCGCCTGCATCGGCACGACCTGCCCGTGCTGGGCATCGACTTCAATCCGCAGGCGGTTCGACGCTGCAACGGTTTTGGCATCGACACCCGCTACGGTGATGCAACCGATTCTGAACTGATTGCCGACCTGCCGCTGGCCGAGGCCCAGTGGCTGGTCTCCACCACGCCGAACCATGCCGCCGGCCTCACCCACGACGACACGCGAATCATCCTGATCCAACTGGCACGCAGTGCCGGCTTCGCTGGGCGCATCGCGGTCACCTCCCACAGCGGCGAAGAGAGCGAAACCCTGCTGGCGATGGGGGCCGATCTGGTGATCGAACCCTTCCAGGACGCTGCCGACCGCGCGGTCGAACTGCTGAGCGGTGCCAGGCTGGAGGAGCGCATCGAGATTCCACCGATCGAAACCGAGCAGCAGCCGATACCCTGAACCGGATCGAGGACAGCCCAATCGCCCCGCGACCAAGGAGCAGCCGATGATGACTCCCGATGAAGGACCACCCTGCCACGCCCTGACTGCCGCGCAGGTGCTCGCACATTGGCAAACCACCGCGGCGGGTCTGGACAACACTGACGCCGAGCAGCGTCGCGCGCAGCACGGCTCCAACCGCCTGCCGGCGCCGCCCCGGCGTCACCCGCTGCTGCGCTTTCTGGCACACTTCAACAACGTATTGATCCATGTGCTGCTGGGCGCCGCGGTGGTCACCGCGCTGCTGGCGCACTGGGTGGACACCGGTGTGATCCTCGCGGTGGTGGTGATCAATGCCGTCATCGGCTTTGTTCAGGAGGGCCGCGCAGAGCAGGCGATGGCGGCGATCCGCGACATGCTGGCGCCGCGCGCGGCGGTGCTGCGCGACGGCCGACGCCAGAGCCTCGATGCCAGCGAACTGGTGCCGGGCGATATCGTGCTGGTGGAGGCCGGTGATCGGGTGCCGGCCGATCTGCGTCTGCTCGAAGCGCGGGGCTTGAGGGTGGAAGAAGCGATTCTCACCGGAGAATCCGTACCGGTGGACAAGGGCAGCGCGCCGTGCGCACCAGAGGCCGCGCTCGGCGATCGCAGCTCGATGCTGTTCGGCGGCACCTTGGTCGCCGCCGGGATCGGCCGCGGCATCGTGGTCGCAACCGGCACCCACACCGAGATCGGCCGCATCAGCGGCCTGCTCTCCACGGTCGAGACCCTGACTACGCCGCTGGTGCAGCAGATGGACGCTTTCGCGAGCTGGCTGACGCTGTTCATCCTGCTGCTGGCGGCCAGCCTGCTGGTGTACGGCCATTTCGTCGGTCACCTGCCCTTTGCCGAACTGTTCATGGTGGTGGTCGGCCTGTCGGTCGCAGCCATCCCCGAGGGTCTGCCGGCGGTGCTCACCATCACCCTGGCGGTCGGTGTGCGGGCGATGGCGCGGCGCCATGCCATCGTGCGCCGCCTGCCGGCGATCGAGACACTCGGTTCGGTGTCGGTGATCTGCTCGGACAAGACCGGCACGCTGACTCGCAACGAGATGGTGGCCACCGCAGTGGCCGCTGCCGGGCAGCTCTACGAGGTCGACGGCGACGGCTATGCACCCGAGGGGACGGTGTCGCGGGGGCAATCCGCGGTGCTGGCGAGCGAGCATCCGGTGCTGCTCGAGGCTGCCCGCATCATGGCGCTGTGCAACGATGCGGCGCTGCACCAATCCAGTGATGGCTGGCGCGCCGAGGGCGATCCGATGGAGGCCGCACTGCTGGCACTGGCCGGCAAACTCAGCGGCGAGGGTGCCCGGCCGTTCGCCGACTGGACCCGCACCGACGCCATCCCCTTCGATGCCGCTCACCGCTACATGGCGGTGCTGGTGCACGACCACGAAGGCCGCGCCCGCATCGATGTGAAGGGCGCTCCCGAAGCGGTGCTGGCGCTCTGCGCTGATCAGCTCGGCGCCGATGGTCACCCGGCGGCGCTCGATACCGGCCACTGGCACGCGCAGGTCGAACGGCTGGCCGGCGCCGGCCAGCGGGTGCTGGCACTGGCCGTGCGTACCCTGCCCCAGGCGCACACCGTGCTCAACACCATCGACCTCGAAGGGCGGCTGACACTGGTCGGCCTGGTCGGGCTGATCGACCCGCCCCGGCCAGAGGCGATTGCAGCGGTGGCCGAGTGCCATGCCGCCGGCATCCGGGTGAAGATGATCACCGGCGACCACGCCGCCACGGCGCGGGCCATCGCCGCCCAGATCGGCCTGCGCAACAGCGAGCGGGTGCTGACCGGCGCCGAGCTGGATGGTCTGGACGACACCGCGCTGGCCGCTGCCGCAGTCGAGACCGACGTCTTCGCCCGCACCTCGCCGGAACACAAGCTGCGCCTGGTCACCGCGCTGCAGACGCGCGGGCTGACCGTGGCCATGACCGGCGACGGCGTCAACGACGCCCCCGCCCTCAAACGCGCCGATGCCGGCATCGCCATGGGCCAGAAAGGCAGCGCAGCGGCCCGGGAGGCGGCCGAATTGGTGCTGGCCGACGACAACTTCGCCACCATCGCCGCCGCCGTGCGTGAGGGCCGTACCGTCTACGACAACATCAAAAAAGTGATCAGCTGGACGCTGCCGACCAACGCCGGTGAGGCGGCGACCATCGTGCTGGCGCTGCTCGCCGGGCTGACGTTGCCGATCACGGCGGTGCAGATCCTCTGGATCAACCTCATCACCGCCATCACGCTGGGCCTGGCGCTCGCCTTCGAACCGAGCGAGCCCGGCACCATGCGCCGGCCACCACGCCCGCGTGACCAGCCGCTGCTGACCGGCGAGTTGATCTGGCACATCGTGCTGATTGCGGTGCTGTTTCTCGCGGCCGTTTTCGGCATTCAACACTATGCAATGACCCGTGGCTATCCAGTGCCGCTTGCCCAGACCCTGGCGCTCAACACGCTGGTGGTGCTGGAGATCTTTCATCTGTTCTTTATCCGCAACCTTCACGGCAGCTCGCTGACCTGGGCTGCGGCGCGGGGTACGCCGGTGGTCTGGGCCTGCGTGGTCCTGGTGGCTGCGGCGCAGTTCGCCATCACCTACCTGCCGTCGCTGCAGCGCATATTCGGCACCCAGCCGGTGCTGTTCACCGACGGGATGTTGATCGTGGCCATCGGTGTGCTGTTCTTTGTCATCATCGAAGTCGAAAAGCAGATGCGCCTGGCATTGCGTGCAGCAGCCACGGCTGACCGGTGAGCCGCGATCGAGCTGGATGCGCATACCGCGGTCGACTATCCCTTGATGCAGACCAGTGGTTCCAGCCGCGCCACGCAGCGGGCCAGACCCGCGCTGTCGGCTGCCTGCACCACGGCAGTGACATCCTTGTAGGCCCCGGGCGCCTCTTCGGCGATGCCGCGCGGTGATGGACTGCGGATCAGAATGCCGCGCGCGGCCAGCTCATCCTGCACTGCACGTCCGCGCCAGCGCCGTGTCGCCGCATTGCGGCTCATCGCGCGGCCGGCACCGTGACAGGCCGAACCCAAGGCGCGCTGCATGCTTTCTTCACAGCCAGCGAGTACATAGGAGGCCGTGCCCATGCTGCCGCCGATCAGCACCGGCTGGCCGGCATCGCGCAGCTCCGGCGGCAACTCGGGATGCCCCGGGCCGAACGCGCGTGTCGCCCCCTTGCGATGCACATGGAGCTCACAGGCCGCCCCATCGATCTGGTGCGTCTCGAGCTTGCAGGTGTTGTGCGAGACGTCATAGAGCAGCGGCAGCGTTGAGCCCTCGAACAGCTGGCCGAACACGCCACGGGTCAGGTGGGTGAGGATCTGGCGGTTGGCCAGCGCGCAGTTGATCGCCGCGCGCATCGCACCGAGATAGCGCTGGCCCAGATCCGAGAGGATGGGCGCACAGGCCAGCTCGCGGTCCGGCAGCGTGATGCCGTGACGCGGTGCCGCCTCGACCATCTCCCGCAGGAATTCGGTGCCGATCTGATGGCCGAGTCCGCGTGAACCGCAGTGGATGCTGACGACGACCTCATCCAGGCGCAGGCCAAAGGCTGCGGCGAGGTCGGCATCGACAATCCCGGCGACACGCTGCACCTCGAGATAGTGGTTGCCGGAACCGAGCGTGCCGATCTCGTCACGCTGCCGATGCTTGGCGCGATCGGAGACACACTCCGGCGCCGCATCCGCCATGCAGCCATGCTGCTCGATCCGTTGCAGATCCTCGGTGCCGCCGTAGCCCTGCTCGACCGCCCAGTGCGCGCCGCCGCGCAGCATCGCCTCCATGCCTTGGGCATCGAGCCTGATCTGCCCGGTGCTGCCAAGCCCGGCCGGTATCGTCTGATAGAGCCGATCGGCCAGTGCGCTCTGCTGCGCGAGCACGCTGCTCACTGGCAAGCCAGTCAGCAGCAGCCGCACGCCGCAGGAGATGTCGAAGCCGACACCACCAGCCGAGACCACGCCACCCTGCCGCGGATCAAAAGCCGCGACCCCGCCGATCGGAAAACCATAGCCCCAGTGCGCGTCCGGCATCGCATAGGCCGCCTGCACGATGCCGGGCAGCCGGGCGACATTGCACAACTGCTCGCCGACCTTGTCATCCATCGCCTGCAGCAGTGCTTCGCTGGCGTAGATCACCGCCGGCACCCGCATGCCGTCACGTGCCGGCAGACGCCAGGCGGTGTCGTTGATTCGCTCGAAACCTTGCAGTTCCATCATTGCCTCCACTGCCGCACTGTGCTCTATTCAGCATCAGCCATCCGGCAACTGGCTGATGCAGGTCAAGGGCTTATGGCCCCACTTTGCCAGAATGGCACCATCACCATCAGGGGTCGAAGGAGGGAGTGTCATGCTTGTCGGTGAATATTGTCATCGTGAAGTCGTCGCCATTCCACGCCAGACTGGCATCAGCGAGGCGGCACGGCTGATGCGTCAGCACCATGTCGGCAGCCTCGTCATCGTCGATGAGAATGATGGCCGGCGGCAGCCGGTCGGCATCGTCACCGACCGCGATCTGGTCATCGAGGTGCTCGCCCAGGATGTGCCCATCGAGCAGTTGACGCTCGAGGACATCATGCGCAGCCCGCTCGAAACCGCCTGGGAGGATGACAGCGTGCTCGACACATTGCAGCGCATGCGCCGGCTCGGCGTTCGCCGCCTTCCGGTCATTGACGCCCGCGGCAGTCTGAGCGGCATTCTGGCGGTCGATGATCTGCTCGACCTGATCTCGACCTCGCTCAGCGACATCGTCAGCCTGGTCGCCAACGAAATCCGCACCGAAGAGCAGCAGCGGCCGTAAGGCTCGCGCTTCAGACATCGACCACGCACTGCGCCGCCCAGAGGCCGGGCGGCTGCTCACGCACCGCCAGTGCCGTCAGCGTCGCGCCCTTGACCTCGACCGCCGGCTGGTGGCGAGCACGGTCGACCGCTTCACCCCAGGCCGTCGCCGCCAGCCGGTCACCGTCGATCCGCACCTCGAAGCGCGCGAACAGCATCTGCTGGCTCGCCATCTCAAAAATCAGTGCGTTGAGCCAGTCGACGAGCAGCAGCTCCGGATCCGGGGCCCGGCAGAGGATCGACACCGCGTGCAGCGGTCGCACCTGCTCTGGCGTGGTGATCACCGCGGTCAGCGCCAGCGCGATCTGCTCGAAAGATTGCGCCAGACTGCTGCCGTAGCCACGCAGACCGATGTCGGCCATGTGCTCGAAGTGTTCCCAGCGCGGCACTGCGTGCTGGCTGCTGGAGTGCGGGCTTTTTTTCATCGGTTATGGCCGCGTCCCGCGAAATGGTGTAACAGTAAAAGCGTTGTTCGCCGATGACCAAGACAGGATGCCGCTTTCCGAGCGGCTTGAGAAGGCCGATGCCAATAGCATCGTGCGTTACGACTGGCTCGGCCACCACCTATTCGAGTCGATCGCCGAGGTCGAGGATTACGCGACCAACTGGCTCCGGCTCTACAATCACGAGCGCCCCAACATGGCCTTGGGCGGGATCACCCCAAAACAGCGGCTGGCCATGGCCGCATAACTCTACTTCTGGAAGCCAATAAAAATGGGGGGACTGCCCCTGCCCATGCCTGCCCATGCCCGGGAAACCGTGGCCTGTCCCCGATTCTCCTGTGTCCCCGATTCTCCCTGCTTCTGCGCCAAAGTGCGGGCTCGCTCTTCGCTGTATCCCGCCTGTTCCAACGCCTGTTGCACCTGATGCGTTCGAGGTGCTCGCAGCGGCGCGCTTGCCGGGTCAGGTATGCCTCCAGCAGCCCCTCCAAAAATCACAGCATGACCGGATCTCCGGGCCTTTTGGATTAGCTTCGTGCCAGCGTCACCGCTCAGATCGAGCGTCGAGTCGGCAATCAATACGAGCTTTTCTCTCTGGGATGCCATCGCGTTCCACGCGTCGGCACCAGAAACGACAAGCCAGCGGCCGGCAACATCTGCGCGAGTCTCGTCGTCCAGAGCGGCTAGGTACGCAGAGACGAAGTCGACTACTTGATCAGGAAAGTGCGTAGCGAGCTTAAGTTGAACCAATGTCCCTGAAACCATCTCCTTGAGTTTTGCGCACGCATCTTCCCGACCCGACAGAAACAGCTGTGGGGTTAGCGGCGGCGGTTCACCGATACTGCTCACCAAATTCCAACGCTGCTCTGGTGTCTCAAGTTGTTGAACCGGCAACCCAATCGTCTGCCCAAGCCAAAGCTCGACTGGCGGAAACTGATGAAGCCAGTCGACCAGCTTCGTTCCATCGATCACTCGAACATCTCGCCACTCGCGCTTTGCGCGACGCTCTTCAAGCCACGCGCCCTGCGCATCTTCTTTCTAAGTGTGCGGCCAGTCTCTCCGACCAGACAATGGCGTTATGAACACGAAGGTGGACTCGAGCCGGACCGCTTCGGGCAATGTTGAAAAGAGTTTGCTGTAGTCGGCCGTAGCCTTATCCGCCGCCTTTAGCCCGGCTCCTATCTCCCAAAAAGAGCGGCCCTCAGGTACGAATGGATCGAACGCTAGATCTACATGCAAGAGTCCGTCAGGTCCGTGCTGACCGATGCTGTCGCCTAGCGGAAACCGGCGCTCTTTGGGCTGGGGAGACGAAGCCGCGACCAAACGCTAGACAAGCTCAACTATTACCCCCTGAGCGTCTTTCGCGTTGCCGCGGACCCACTCGTCGAGCTGATTCTCTGTGATGATCACGCTGTCATCTCCTTGAGCGGTGGGTTTGCGAGGATGCAGTCGGTCTATCCGGGCGATGGTCGTTATGGAAGCTGCCATCCTGGACGATCTGACCTGAATCGATGCCGTGAATGGCAATGCTCATGTGTGCCAAGCTGTGTAGTGACTCTCTTGTCCGTCGATCGAGATGTCGGCCTGGTCTTGTCGCCGTTGGCGTGCCGTGGATGAGTTCCGTCGACTGCATGAACATCGGACGAGCTGAAAACGGGTCGTGCAGAATTGAAGACAGACTACGGCTGCGCACGCCATGCCGCGAGTGTTCATCGCGCCAGCCATACTCCATGAAATGCCTGGCAACACATCCACGTGTGGAATGGGGCGGCAAGGCTCGATGCAAAATTTTGGTGAAAACTCCAGCAGCACGTCGGATGCTCTGGACCATCCTTCGAGCCAACACGATATGGCCAGCAATGGGATGCCTCATATCGCGCCCCAATGGCAGAAAACATCATCACCCGCCGCAGCGCGCCGCCAGTGCCGCCAGCAGGCGGTCGTGGGCCTCGACGAACTTGAGCACCCCCTCCTGCTCCAGTTGCTCCGCCACCTGCTCCAGATCGATGCCGAGTCGCGTCAGCGCCGCCACCAACGCTTGCGCCGGCGGTTCATCCTGATCGATGCGAACGGCCGGCTGGCCATGGTCGCGGTAGGCGGCCAAGGTCGCCGGCGGCAGGGTGTTGACGGTCTCCGGGCCAATCAGCGCCTCGACATATTTGATGTCGGCATAGGCCGGATCCTTGGTCGAGGTGGAGGCCCACAGCAGCCGTTGTGGTTGCGCACCGGCGGCGGCCAGCCGCTGCCAGCGGGGGGAATTCCGCCACTGCTGGTAGTGGCGGTAGGCCAGTCGGGCCAGCGCAATGGCGCTCTCTCCACGCCACTGCGTCGCCTCGGGTTCGCTGGCGGCCAGCCGGTCGAGTTGTGGATCGACCAGCGTGTCGATGCGACTGATGAAGAAGCTGGCCGCCGAGGCGACGCCGGTCAGCGGCAACCCCTGCTGCTGGCGCTGTTCGAGGCCGGCGGTGAAGGCGTCGAGCACCGCCCGATAGCGCTCCAGACCGAACAGCAGCGTGACATTGACGTTGATGCCTTCGGCAATCAACTGGCGAATGGCCGGCAGCCCGGCTCGGGTGGCGGGCACCTTGATCATCAGATTGGGTGCGTCGATCTCATGCCAGAGCTGCCGCGCCTGTTGCAGGGTTGCCGTGCTGTCATGGGCCAGATGGGGTGAAACTTCGAGGCTGACATAGCCATCGGCCGCCGCCGTCTGCCGATAGAGCGGCAGGAAGGCCGCTGCCGCCAGCGAAACATCCTCGACCACCAGCGCATGGTAGAGCTGCTCGGCGGTGACCGGCTCGCGCAGTCGGGCCGCGATGGCTGCGTCATAGTCATGGTGCCGGGTGATCGCCTCCTCGAAGATCGATGGGTTGGAGGTGATGCCGCCCAGGGCCGAGCTTTCGATCAGTCGTGCCAGCTCACCGGAGGTGATCAGTTCGCGGCGGATGTAGTCGAACCAGGGGCTCTGGCCCAGTGCACGCAGCTGTTGCAGGGGGTTGTCGCTCATCTCACTTCACCTCGGGTCGTCGGTCAGCGGGCCCCGCATGGACGGTGCTCCATGCGGGGCACTTCGGCATCAAAGGGTGCGGGCGATGATCTCCTTCATCACCTCGTTGCTGCCGCCATAGATGCGCGACACCCGTGAATCGGCAAACTGCCGGGCAATCGGGAACTCCCACATGTAGCCGAAACCGCCATGCATCTGCAGGCACTGGTCGATGACGCGGTTCTGCAGTTCGGTGCTCCACCACTTGAGCTTGGCGGCGGTCACGGCGTCCAGCTGCCGGTTGACGTGCAGTTCGATGCAGTGGTTGAGAAAGCTGCGGCCGATGGTGATCTCGGTGGCCATCTCCGCCAGTTTGAAGCGGTTGTACTGGAAGTCGGCGACCGACTTGCCGAACACCTTGCGCTCCTTGGTGTATTCCAGCGTCCGCTCCAGGGCCACCTCGGCCGAGGAGATGGCGCCGGCACCGATGGTGAGCCGCTCTTGCGGCAGTTCGGTCATCAGGTAGCCGAACCCCTTGCCGGCTTCACCCAGCAGGTTCTCCTTGGGCACCCGCATGTCCTGGAAGAAGAGTTCCGAAGTGTCCTGCGCCTTCATGCCGATCTTGTCGAGGTTGCGTCCCTTGACGAAGCCGGGGGTGTTGGCTTCGACCAGCAGCAGGCTGACGCCCTTGGCGCCCAGCGTGGGGTCGGTCTTGCAGACCAGGATCAGCAGGTCGCAGTGCTGGCCGTTGGTGATGAAGGTCTTGGAGCCATTCACCACGTAGTGGTCACCATCGAGGATCGCCGTGGTGCGGATGCTCTGCAGATCGGAACCGGCACCCGGTTCGGTCATGGCAATGGCGCCGACCATCTCGCCGCTGGCCAGCTTGGGCAGGTAGCGCATCTTCTGCTCTTCACTGATGCTGTGCTTGAGGATGTAGGGCGCGACGATGTCGGAGTGCACACCAAAGCCGAGGCCGGAGAGTGAACGGCGCGACACCTCTTCGACCGCGATCAGCGTATAGCGGAAGTCGACCCCGGAGCCGCCATACTGCTCGGGCAGGGTGTAGCAGAGAAAGCCGTTCTGACCCGCCTTGGTCCAGATGGCACGGTCGACCTGCCCTTTTTTTTCCCACTCGGCGTGGTAGGGCACGGCCTCGGTATCGAGAAACTTGGCGAATGCTGCACGAAAGGCGTGATGCTCATCGCTCCATGTGATCTGACTCATGTCGACTCCGGTTCATTGTCCAGTGAATTGATGGGGGTAACACGCCTTGTGCTCGAGCTGGTGCAGGTTTCCCTTGCCAGTTCACTCGGTTCAGCGCGCCGATATTGTGTCATGCCCGCTGCAGCAGGTCAGCCTGCTGTGGCGGGTGATCTCCCCACCGAAATGGCGTTTTTGCCGGGGCGCCTTCCCTGTTATCCTTGCGGGCTTGCTTTTGGGCTAGAAGAAAACACCGATCCGATCGACCTGCTGAATCTTGCACCATGTACATCTACGACCACTATGATCAGCAACTGGTGAACGAGCGGGTTCGCCAGTTCCGTCGCCAGACCGAACGCTACCTCGATGGCGCATTGAACGACGACCAGTTCCGCCCGCTGCGGCTGCAGAACGGGCTTTACATCCAGCGGGTGGCGCCGATGTTGCGCATCGCCATCCCCTACGGTCTGCTCAGCTCGACCCAGTTGCGCAAGCTGGCCACCATCTGCCGCCACTACGACAAGGGCTATGGCCACTTCACCACCCGGCAGAATCTGCAACTCAACTGGCCCGAACTCGAGGATGTGCCCGATATTCTGGCCGAACTGGCCACGGTGCAGATGCATGCGATCCAGACCAGCGGCAACTGCATCCGCAATGTCACCAGCGACCAGTTCGCCGGCATCGCGCCCGACGAGGTCGTCGATCCGCGTCCCTACTGTGAGCTGATCCGGCAGTGGTCCACCTTCCACCCCGAATTCGCCTACCTGCCGCGCAAGTTCAAGATTGCGGTCAATGGCGCGAAATCCGACCGCGCCGCCATCGCGGTGCATGACATCGGCGTGCAGCTCGATCGCAATGCGCAGGGCGAGGTGGTTTGTCAGATCTGGGTCGGTGGTGGCCTTGGCCGCACGCCGGTCATCGGCACGCTGATTCGCGATCAGCTGCCGGAACGGCATCTGCTGGGCTACCTCGAAGCCATCCTGCGGGTCTACAACATGCTGGGACGGCGCGACAACAAGTACAAGGCGCGCATCAAGATTCTGGTCAAGGCACTCGGCGCCGAGGAGTTCACCCGCCTGGTCGAGGCGCAGTGGAACGGGCTGCGCGACGGCGCCATCACGCTGACGCGCGAGGAGATCGAGCGGGTGCAGGGCTTCTTCACTCCGCCAGCCTATGCAGCGCTGGCCGATCGCAGTGCCGAGCTGGCGGCCCTGGCAGCTCGCCAGCCGGCTTTCGGCCGCTGGCTGGAGCACAATGTCATGCCGCACAAGCAGCCCGGCTATGCGGCGGTGACGCTGTCGCTTAAACGGACCGGCATTGCACCGGGCGACCTCGATGATTGGCAGATGGAGGCGGTGGCCGACCTGGCCGACCGCTTCAGCTTCGGCGAGCTGCGCGTCAGCCACGAACAGAACCTGATTCTCGCCGACGTGCGCCAGAGCGAACTCGAACAGCTCTGGCAGCAGCTCGAGGCGCTGCATCTGGCCACCCCCAACATCGGCACGCTGAACGACATCATCTGCTGCCCCGGCGGCGACTTCTGCTCGCTGGCCAACGCCAAGTCGATTCCGATCGCCGAAGCGATCCAGCGCCGTTTCGACGACATCGAGCAGCTCTATGCACTGGGCCGGATCGATCTGAACATCTCCGGCTGCATGAATGCCTGCGGCCACCACCATGTCGGTCACATCGGCATTCTCGGTGTCGACAAAAAAGGGGCGGAGTACTATCAGATTTCACTCGGCGGCTCCGCTGGCGAAGGCGAAGAGGCGGCGCTCGGCGACGTGATGGGCCCCTCTTTCTCGCAGCAGCAGATCCCTGACGTCATCGAGAAGATCGTCAAGGTCTATGTCGAACAGCGCACGACGGGTGAGAAGTTCATCGACACCTACCGCCGCGTCGGTCTTGAACCCTTCAAGGAGCAGGTCTATGGCCCAGCCAGTCATTAAGCATCGAGCGCTCTGCCAGGATCAGTGGCAACTGCTGCGTGATGGCGATGCCGTACCGGCACAGGGTCAGCTGATCGTTTCGCTCGAATGCTGGCAGACGCAACGGCAGGCGCTGCTGGAGCGTGGTTCGCCACTGGGCATCTGGCTCGGTTGCGATCAGCCGCCCGAGCTGATTGCCGCCGACCTGCCCCACTTCGCCTTGATTGCGATCCACTTTCCGACCTTCACCGATGGGCGCGGCTACTCCTATGCCCGTCTGCTGCGCGACCACTACCGCTATTCCGGCGAACTGCGCGCCCTGGGTGATATCGGGCTGGACCAGATCTATTTTCTCGGTCGTTGCGGCTTTGACTCACTGGTTCTTCCAGAGAGCCTCGATCCCGACAGTGCGCTGGCCGCCTTTGATGACTTCACTGCCCCCTATCAGGGCGCCAGCGATGACCCGCAGCCGCTGTTTCGCCGCCATCAACGAAGATGACAACTCAATAACTCTATAAAACATTGAGTTGAGCGTTTTTTTGATGCATGAGAAGAGCTGATTTCTGCAGTGATGCGACCATGACCCCATGGCCACCGCAGTTGACTGCCGACTTGTGGCCGAATGGGCTATCGGCAACAATCCACCTGCCGAGAATCACAATAACAGGAGAAGATGAAGATGAAACTCTACTCGTCGATGGGTCCAAATCCGCGGCTGGTCCGACTGTTCATGGCCGAAAAAGGGCTCAACATTGAGACCGTGCCGGTCGATCTGTTGGCCGGAGAGAACCGCAAGGAGCCCTTTTTGAACAAGAATCCGGCAGGTCAACTGCCGGCACTCGAACTGGACGATGGCACTGTCATCAGCGAAACCGTGGCCATCTGCGAATATCTCGAAGAGCTGCAACCGCAACCGGCACTGATCGGCAGCAGCGCCCAGGAGCGCGCCGAAACCCGCATGTGGACCCGCCGCATCGACCTGAAGATCTGTGAACCGCTGGGCAGCGGTTTTCGCTTTGCCGAAGGGGCCAGATTGTTCGAGTCGCGGATGCGGATCATCCCCGAAGCGGCACCGGGGCTGAAAGCCGTGGCCCAGGATGGACTCAAATGGCTGGATGGCCAGATGGCCGGCAAGGAGTTCGTCTGCGGCAAGCGGCTGACGCTGGCTGACCTGATGCTCTTTGCCTTCATCGACTTCGGTCGTGGCGTCGGACAGAACATCGATCCGGGCTGCACCCAGTTGCTGGCTTGGTATGAGCGCATGAAGCAGCGCCCCAGCGCAGCCGCCACTGCCTGATGCCATCACGGGCTGCCCGGTGAGCAGAGATCACCGGGCAGCCATTCACCTCATGACGGTTGCGCCTGCCCTTCCGGCCGAGCCGGCACCATGAAGCGTCCAGGTTGCAGCAACGGCAACAGCAGCAGCAGATAGATCAGTAGTTGTACCCGCGGCGCGTCGATCATGCCGTTGAAGATCCCGGCACTCAGCACTCCGCACAGCGACAGCATCGGTGCGGCGTGGAACAGCTCCCCTGCCCCGACCAACCTGCTGGCGCGGATGATCGAGACCATCATCAGCAGGCCGAACAGACCCACCCCGATCCCACCCAGTTCGAAGTAGAGATGCGGCAGCAGGCTCTCGATGTGCCAATGCTGGTGGTTGAAGTCGTAGAAGCCGAACCAGCGGTCGATGCCGCGCTCGAAATCGCCATTGCTGAGCAGTTCCCGGCCCGATGCATCCTTCAGCGAGAGGTTGTCGATGTCGAGAAAGGTCTGCGGAATCAAATTGAAACGGTATTCACGCCGGTTGCTGAACAGCAGGAACAGCGGTGCCTTGATCTGATTGCGCCAGCTGCCGAGAAACTCGTTGTCGACCGTGAACTGCAGGTGTTGCCACTGCCCGGGTGTGCCCTTGACGATTTCGCCCCTGTCCCAGCAGAGCGGATTGTACTCGGAGGGCTCGATCAGCCTGCGGTGGCAGATGCGCAGTGACAGCGCAGCCTCGGGGTCGGCCGTTCTGACATCGAGACTGAGCAGATAGCGCTCTGCCGGCTTCATGTCGATGGCCTGACCAAGCCGCAGATCGTGGGCCCCGGCAAAGGTCAGATAGTTTTCGTGTCCCGTTTCGTGTTGAAACCAGAAGGTGCCGACGGCCTTCTGGTTGGCAATCTCCTCCTGCCAGTAGTAGGAGGCTGGAAACCGCCCGACCCCGACGCCCAGCAGTCGAGTCAGAACATCGTTGCCCATCAGGCCGAGCGAAGTGCGCACATGCTGGATGCGTTCAGACAGATCATCCAGCGATGAAGAGAAACGGCTCTCCATCCGATAGCCGAAGATCGACGGTACCATCAATGCCAGCGTCAGGCTGACTGCAAGCAGCAGGGAGAATTGCCGTGGCGCCGAGAGATATGGCTTCCAGCGCTGCATCAGAACGGCCCCGAGAATGACCACGATCGTGGTCGCTGCCGCTGCCATCGTCCAGGCGAACATCGGCGTATTGCTGACCCATTTGCTGGTCAGCATGGCGTGGACGATGAGTGCCGTGGCGCTGCCCAGAATCAGGCCAGACAGTGCAAGTCCGACCATCCAGTGCAAACGGGCCGATTGTCCCCACAGCAGGGCCGCACCCGAAAATGCCGCCAGTGCGGCACAGGTCGCCAGAAAGCCACCATGACGCTGCAAGAGCATGCTCGTCAGCAGCAACAGCAGCAGGCAGAGAAAGGTGAGTGGAAACTGGATGCGCGGATAGCGCGATCCGGCATGGCTGGCGATCCAGAGGCCCGCCACCACGAATAGGGTGAGCACTCCCAGATAGAGCCCACGCGAGAAGGTCACCAGAGCCACGTAGAGCAGTCCGAAGAAGGCCATCGCCGCCACGGCCCTCGGCAGCGCTCGCGATTCATGGAGAATGTGAATCGCCACCAGCGGCAAGGCGCAGAGCAGATAGCCATCGATGGCGGCACCGCCCACATGCATGTCGAAGAACAGCGCGGTGGCGCGACTGGTGGTATGGAAATCGAGCAGACTGCCCAGCAGTGCCCAGTGATTCTGGTAGAAAAACAGATTTTCCAGTACACCGCGCTCCCACAGTACCACCAGCAGCACACCCATTCCGCCCAAGGTCGTGCCACGCAGAAACAGCAGCCGTGAGGCGCGGTCAAAACCGCTCTGCCAGCGCCACAGCCACGCCAGCAGCAACGCCCACAAGAAGCCCTTGCCGCTGCGCAGGCTGTTGAGCGGGCTGTAGTAATTCGCTGTACTGTTGTGGTCCAGCGATGGGGGGGGCCAAAGTCCACGCAGGACACCGAAAATGAAGAGCAGCAGAAACAGGCTCAGCAGAAGCAGAACCCTCAGCGGTGGCCAGCCGACCCTGACGGGCGCTCTTTGCCCCACGAGCAGAATCCCGGCCAGCGTGGCCAGCACCAAGGCATCGAATTCATCGAAAAAGAGCCGGCCACTCCAAGGCGCAAGGCAGAGCAGCGGCAACAACGCAGGAACCACCAGCAGCCAGGCACGCGGATATCTGTGCAGCAGCAGCAGATAGCTGCCATAGAGGAGCGCAAGTTCAGGACGCAGCAGTGGAAAGCGGTAGACGAACCAGCCGATCGGCAGAAGCAGCACAACGGCCAGACTCTTCTGGATCAGCAATCTGAGCATGGGTGAAGGATTCTGCGGTGCCGTCAGTGGGGCGCTCAGTTCGAGGGTTTCAGAACCGAAGCTGATCTGATCGGCTGGATCAATGGATCGGAGGCGCCTGGTGAGCCCGCAAACCCGTGTCGGCAGTGACAAGGCGGCCCCGCGTTGCTGGGCCGCCTTGTGCGACTGCGTCAGATCAGGGTCTTGATCAGCGGCAGCAGCTTGACGAAGGTGTGTCCCTCGCCCTCGACACCGAGGGCGGTGAAGACCCAGTCACTGCCACGGCGGGTCAGCTTGCCGATCACCAGTGCAGTGTGTTGGCCGCCCTCTACCGCCAGATCAAAACGCGCCTCTTCGGCACGGGTGACCGTATCGACCAGTGAGATGAAGGCGTTGTCGACCTTGTCGAAACTGAGTTCGCTGAAGCAGGTGACCGTGAAGACCAGTGTCTGCACCTTGTCCGGCAGCTTGGAGAGGTTGACATGGATGATCTCGTCCGCCCCGGGAGCACTGCCTGACTGGTTGTCACCCGAATGGACGACCGCGCCGCCTTCGCTCTGGTACTGCTGGAACCAGACCTGGTCGACCAACTCCTTGTTGCCATCGAACAGCAGGCAGGAGGCATCGAGATCGACCGCGCGCTTTCTCTTTCCGGCACCAATGCCCAAGACGCCTTTGGAGAAGCTCTGTTTGACATCCCAGCCAAGCCCAAAGGCCAGGGTTGGCAGTGCGGCAGTGGGTGGCTTGCCAACCACATGTTCTTGCCCTTTTCTCAGTGCAACGGCCATGAAAGCTCCTCGCGATCGTTTTATTGTGATGAAAAGCCACAGGGTCGATGCAATCAACCCTGCATTTTCTGGCAAGTTAACTCAGATCGATCCGGCGAGCAATTGGCGAACAGTCATGACAGCGTCATGGCCGTCACCCGGGCCAGTTGCAGCAGTGCGGCATCCAATGGTTGATCGACGGGTGTACCGAACAGGAACTCCAGAATGACCAGGATGTCGGCCAGGGCTTCGACCTCGGCAAGCAGATTCTCTCCATCGCGCGCCGGAAGCAGGGTGATGAACCGCAACACCCGCTCGATCAGTTCGATCAATTCGCTGCGTTCGAGAAAGAGCGCAGCGCCCCTGACACTGTCGAGCACCTCGGCCAGATTGGCCAGATGCAGGCGCTCCCTGCTGCTCAGATAGCTCTCGATGGCCTGCTTGCAGATCGCCAGATTGGCCTGGGCCTCCTGCGCCAATGCCTGCCTCGCTTCACGCAGCAGCGGGGGCTGCTGACCAGCGGCGGAATCGTCATGGCGAAACCCGATCAACCGCTGTTCGAGCGCGACGACCTGTTCAGCGACCTGCTTGAGTTGCGCCTCGGTGGGCGGCGCATCCGTCCCCGATTCGAGCCACTCCAGCAGCGCCTGTTGCAGTCGCAGACCTTCTTCAACCGGGACGCGGAGATTGCCGGCATGCAATGCGCCATTCAGCTCCCGGAACTGATCAACGAAACTGCTCACCACCTCGCGCCGGAAAGGCGCAGCGATCGCCAGCCCTTCGAGGTAGCGGCGCAGGCTTTGCAGCTCGTTGAGCAGCGAACCGCACACGGCATCCAGCGTGCGCTGGTCTTCGCCATCGAGATGGAGCCGACCGACCAGCAGGTCACGTTCACTGTGGTCGAGCTCGGGGGCGGCGATCAGCGTCAACCACTGGTCGATCGCATCGTCACTGCTGCGATCGAGCCGCAGCAGATAGACGAATTCGGTGATCAATGCACGCAATGTCTCGATGAGCGCTGTCTCGTCGCTCTGCTCGATCTGCAGACGGATCTGCCGGTCCAGTGCGCTGAACAGCCGTTTTCCCCCGTCATCCGGCACCCTCTTGTCGAGAGCGAAGCGTCGCAAAAGTGTATTGCCGAGTCGCCACAGGGTGGTGCGCCATGGATTGCTCCCTCCTGGCGCCAGTCGGTCGAGGGCATGCGCCATCCAGCCGAGACTCTGTTCGACATTCTGTTCCCGCAACAGGTTGGTCAACCCGACCTGATAGAGTTGGCGCAGCCGTTTCTGGCTGTCGATCGGCTGGGTTTTGGCGACACCAAATTCTGGCAAGGGGTGACTCGGTCTAAAGTGACCGAGATCGAAGCATGAATCCGGCAGCGGCGGGCGCCGGCTGGCGACACGCACCCGGTTGATCGCATTCAGCAGCAGTGCCGGCAGTGGTTTGCGCCCTGCATGCAGGCAGTCCAGGTAGCGCAGCAGGGTATCGAGGGCATCGAGCAGCAGTGTGGCCCGTTGTGAATCGAACCCTTCGCTGTTGGCAGCACAGACAACTGCATCGATTTCATCCACCAGCTCGATGGCGCCCTTCAGCTCCGCCAACCGCAGTGCGCCGCCGATCTGGTGCAGCAGTTGGCTCAGGGTGGCGATCGAGCGTGGCTGGTGGCAACTCTCCTCGACCAGCGACCGCGCCTCCTTCACCGACTCGACCAACGTCTCATGCAGCCCCTGATAAAGCAGCGCAAAACTGGATGAGAGCGTGACCCCTGCAGAGGGTGGCAGCTGCTGTTCGGCGTCCAGACTGGGGGTCAAGCGCGCTCTCCGTGGATGGACTGCGATAAAATGACGCCTCATGGCGATGCAATGCAATAGATATAGCACAACCCACCATGGCGGGTTCTTGACCACTTCGACAAATTCAACAACGGAAATCCAAATCGATGAGTGCGATGCTGCTCGATGGCAAATCACTGGCTCAGAGTTGCGAACGGCAGATTGCCCAGCGGGTGATCCGGCTCGAATCGGCGTCAGGCGGTGCCACGCCGATCTTGGCCACCCTGCTGGTCGGTGATGACCCGGCCTCGGCAACCTATGTGCGCATGAAGGGCAATGCCTGTCGACGGGTGGGCATGAAATCACATGCCATCGAACTGCCGGCATCGACCACCACCGAACAGCTGCTGGCCGAGATCGATCGGCTCAACCGTGATCCTGATGTCCATGGCATTCTGTTGCAGCATCCGGTGCCGGCGCAGATCGATGAACGGCGCTGCTTCGATGCCATTGCTGCCGAAAAAGATGTCGATGGCGTCACCTGTCTCGGTTTTGGTCGCATGGCGATGGGCGAGGCGGCTTACGGCGCGGCCACGCCGGCGGGCATCATGCGGTTGCTGGCACACTATCAGATTCCATTGATCGGCAAGCATGCGGTGGTGGTTGGTCGCAGCCCGATCCTCGGCAAACCGATGGCGCTGATGCTGCTCAATGCCCATTGCACGGTGACGGTCTGCCACTCCAGAACCGTCGATCTCGCCGACCATCTGCGGCGGGCCGATCTGATCGTCGGGGCAGTGGGTATTCCGGCCTTCATTCGTGCCGACTGGGTGAAAGAGGGTGCCGTGGTGGTCGATGCGGGCTACCATCCGGGCGGCATGGGTGATGTCGACCTGGAGGGCGTCAAGTCGCGGGTGATGGCCTACACGCCGGTGCCCGGTGGCGTGGGTCCGATGACGATCAATACGCTGATTCTGCAAACCCTGGAAGCGGCGGAGCGGGCACAGCGGCAACGCGAAATTCCACCGGTAGAATGAACGATCGCCCCGCACAGTGGGGCGATCGCGCAGACCCTGATCTCAGCCCAGACCCGCCAGCTTCATGGCTGGCGCCATCGACTCCTGGGTGTTGGTCGGATGAGTCGAGTTGGTGAAATCACCCAGTTCGGCCCACTTGCTGGCCACATCATCCGGGGTGAAGGTGCCGCTGCTGGAGAATTCGACCCCCTGGGTGCGCTCCCAGCGCAGCTTGCCGATCCAGCCGGCGCCGACTTCATAGAGCCCACCGCTGTCCTTGTTGGTTTCACTGCACAGATAGGCCACCAGCGGGCTGACGCACTCGGGCTTGAGCGCTTCGAGCAGTTGCGGCGGCATCACGGTCGCGGTCAGGCGCGATCCGGCGATCGGAGCGATCGAGTTGACGACGATGTTCTTCGATGCACCCTCCTGCGCCAGGCTCTGGGTCATGCCATGCAGGCCCAATTTGGCCATCGAGTAGTTCACCTGTCCGAAATTGCCATAGATGCCGGCGGCGGAGACGGTGTTGACGATGCGGCCATAGGCCTGCTCACGCATGATCGGCCAGGCGGCCTTCAGCACGCGGAAGGCGCCAAGCACATGGACGCGATAGATCAGCTCCCAATCCTCTTCGGTCATCTTGGCGAAGCTCTTGTCGCGCAGAATGCCGGCGTTGTTGATGACGATGTCGACACGACCAAAGGCATTGACGGCGGTTTCGATGATCTTGTCGCCATCCTCGACCGAGTTGTAGTTGGCGACGGCTTCGCCACCGGCGGCCTTGATTTCATCGACCACCAGGTCGGCGGCACGCTTGTCATTGCCGCTGCCGAAGATATCGCCGCCCAGATCATTGACCACCACCTTAGCACCCCGGGCCGCCAGCAGCCGTGCATGGCTGCGCCCCAGACCATTGCCGGCGCCAGTGACCACGGCCACCCGGCCATCGAAACGAATGTTACTCATCCTGAATTACCTTCTTTTGTTACCTGTTGCGCAGAGGCCAACACAGCGCATCGGCCTCCGGTAGAGAAAAAGCCTTCATGACGAAGGCGCGCCATTATCCCATGAATGCCCGATGGCGGCACTTCAAGGGTCCGGAGATTGGGTATCATGCCCGGCTTCAAAGCTTCAAGAGATCGACAGCGATGCCCGACCCGATTGCCACCCTCGAACTGGCCATGGAATTGATGCGCTGCCCATCGGTCACGCCGCGCGATGCCGGTTGCCAGCAACTGATCGGTGAGCGGTTGGCGCAGATCGGCTTTCGGCTGGAACCACTGCCGTTTGGCGAAGTGGAGAACCTGTGGGCGCGGCGTGGCAGCACTGCACCGCTGCTGCTGTTTGCCGGCCACACCGATGTGGTGCCAACCGGGCCGGTCGAAGCCTGGAGCAGCCCGCCCTTCGTGCCGACTCTGGTCGATGGCATCCTGCGCGGCCGTGGTGCAGCGGACATGAAGGGCAGTCTGTCCGCGATGGTGACCGCCTGCGAAGCCTTTGTTGCGCACCATCCGCAGCACCGTGGCTCGATTGCCTTTCTGCTCACCAGCGACGAAGAGGGGCCATCGGTCGATGGCACGGTGCGGGTGGTCGAAACCCTGATGGCGCGTGAGGAACGGATCGACTTCGCGCTGGTGGGCGAGCCTTCGAGTGACCAGCGTCTGGGTGACGTGGTCAAGAATGGCCGACGCGGTTCACTCAATGGCTGGATCAAGGTGATCGGCAAGCAGGGCCACATTGCCTACCCGCAATTGGCCGACAATCCGATTCAGCCGCTGGCACGGGCCTTGGCCGAGCTGAGCGCAATCGAGTGGGACCGGGGCAATGCCTTCTTTCCGCCCACCAGCTTTCAGATCTCCAACATCAGCGGCGGCACCGGCGTCACCAACGTCATCCCCGGCACGGCCGAGGCGGTGATCAACTTTCGCTACTCCACCGAGGTGACCGCCGAACAGCTCGAACAGCAGGTCGAAGCGGTGCTGGCCAGGCATGCTCACCACTTCAAGATCGATTGGGTGCGCAACGGTCTGCCATTCCTGACCGGTGAGGGTCCATTTCTCGATGCCGTCAGCGCGGCAGTGCAGACGGTGACGGGTCAGGCGCCGCAACTCTCCACCTCGGGGGGCACTTCCGATGGCCGTTTCATTGCGCTGACCGGTGCCCAGGTGGTCGAACTGGGCCCGATCAACGCCACCATCCACAAGGTCGACGAGCAGGTGGCGGTGGCTGATCTGGCGCAGTTGGCGCAGATCTACTTCGAGTTGCTGGTGCGGGTGCTCGGCACCGACTGAGTGCCGGGCCGCCCGGCAGTGATGAGGGTGCGCCGAAAGCTGGTAGCATGAAGCCATGGTGTTCCGCCCATGACGACGGACGGTTTTCACACTCTTCGATTCCAAGGTGTCCCATGGCCTTTTTGACGTTTTACGGTGCCACACGCCAGGTCACTGGCTCCTGCTTCCTGCTCGAACATGCCGGCCATCGCCTGCTGCTCGATTGCGGGATGTATCAGGGCGGCAACGAGACCGAAGCGGCCAACCGGGAGGAGTTCCCCTTTATCCCGGCTGAAATCGATGCCGTACTGCTCTCCCACGCCCACCTCGACCACTGCGGCCTGCTGCCGAAGCTGGTCAAGGAGGGGTTCAGGGGCCCGATTTACCTGACGCCGGCCACCCGTGATCTGCTCAGATTGATGCTCGAGGACGCAGCCCATCTCGAGAACAAGGACACCGAGTGGGAAAACCGGCAGCGGCTGCGCAGTGGCGACGAGCCGATCGAACCACTGTTCGACCTGCAGGATGTCGACAGCGTGTTACGGCAGTGCCGTTCGATCGACTACCAACGGCCCGAGCAGATTCTGCCCGGCGTGACCGTGACATTCCGCGATGCCGGCCACATTCTCGGATCGGCCACCGTCGAGTTGCAGCTCGCCAGCCGTGACGGCCGCAGACGCCTGCTGTTCTCCGGCGACCTCGGCAACAGCGGCTCGGCACTGCTGCGCGACCCGGAACCGATCGACGGGGCGGATCTGCTGCTGCTGGAGTCGACCTATGGCGACCGCTGTCATCGTACCCTCGATGCCACCTTGCAGGAGCTGAAGGAGATTCTCGTCACTGCGCATCGATCGGGCGGCAATGTCCTGATTCCGGCCTTCGCCGTCGGCCGCACCCAGGAGCTGCTCTACTGGCTTGGGCAGTTCGACCGCCAAGGTGATCTGCCACAGCAGCAGGTGTTTCTCGACAGTCCGATGGCGATCAGCGCCAGCGAAATCTATGCTCGGCACCACCACCTGTTCAGCCCCGAAGAGCAGCGCGCCTTCGCCCGCACTGGCAGCACCGAGTGGGAGTCATGGCTGCCCAAGCTGCGCTACTCCCGCACCACCGCCGACTCGATGGCGCTGAATCAGATCCAGGGCGGAGCGATCATCATCGCCGGCAGCGGCATGTGCAGCGGGGGCCGCATCCGCCACCACCTGAAGCATGGCCTGTGGCGCCGGCAGAACCATCTGCTGATCGTCGGCTTCCAGGCGCGCGGCACCCTGGGTCGGCTGCTGGTGGATGGCGCCCAGCGGGTGCGCCTGTTCGGGCAGGAGATCGCCGTCAATGCCAAGATTCACACGGTCGGCGGCTTCTCGGCCCATGCCGACCAGCGGCAACTGATCGAATGGGCCGGCCGGTTGCGCGATCCGGCACCGAAACTGTTTCTGGTGCATGGCGAGCTGGAACCGATGGTCACGCTGCAACAGGCCATCCATGAGCAGCTTGGCTGGTTTGCCGGCATCCCCGTTCGTGGACAGAAAATCGAGCTGTAGCCACCCTCTTCTTGCGGATGCCCGGCGCCGCGAAAACAGCCGACACACGCTGAAATGGAACGAGAAACCATGATGACCTTTGAACCGCTCTACTGGCACTGGCTGACCCTGGGACTGCTGCTGGCGGGGCTGGAGATCTTCATCCCCAGCTTCACGGTGATCTGGTTCGGCCTGGGGGCGATTCTGGTCGGGCTGCTGACCTGGCTGCTGCCCGGTCTGTCGATCACGCTGCAACTGCTGGTCTGGACTGGCGCCTCGATCACTTTTGCGGTGGGCTGGTTTGCCTTCTTCAAACCCAGAATGGTCGACCACACCCGTGCCGGCCTGAGCCGCGAGGCGGTGCTGGGCGAGGTGGGCCAGGTGATCGAGCTGCCACTCGATCATCGCCGCGGCAAGGTCCGCTTCAGCAAACCGCTGCTGGGCGCGGACGAGTGGGCATTCATCTGTGAAGAAAAAGTGCAGTGTGGTGATCGTGTAATAGTTCTGGATGTTTCCGGCAATACATTGATCGTCAAAAGAAAAACATGATTCATTGACCAAACAAAGAGGAGCCCAAATGGAAACCACCGTCGTCATCCTCGCGCTGCTGGCGCTGACTCTCCTGACCCTGTTCAAGGGTGTGCGTCAGGTGCCGCAGGGTAGCAAATGGGTGGTGCAGCGACTTGGCAAGTACCACAGCTCGCTGTCACCCGGACTCAACTTCATAATCCCCTACATCGACAGCGTCGCCTACAAGGTGACCACCAAGGACATCGTGCTCGACATTCCGTCGCAGGAGGTGATCACGCTCGACAACGTCGTGATCGTCGCCAATGCGGTGGCTTACATCAACATCCTCTCGCCAGAGAAGGCGGTTTATGGGGTGGAAGATTACCAACTGGCCATTCGCACCCTGGTGCAGACCTCGCTGCGCTCGATCATCGGCGAATTGACGCTCGATGAAGCCCTGTCATCGCGTGACCAGATCAAGACCAAATTGAAGACGGCCATCTCCGACGACATCGCCGACTGGGGCATCACGCTCAAGACCGTCGAGATTCAGGACATCAACCCATCGCAGACCATGCAGAAGGCGATGGAGGAGCAGGCCGCCGCCGAACGGCTGCGCCGTGCCACCGTCACCCGCGCCGAAGGCGACAAGACCGCCGCCATCCTGCAGGCCGATGGCCGCCTCGAAGCCTCGCGCCGCGACGCCGAGGCCAAGGTGGTCAATGCCACCGGCACCACCGAGGCGATCGAAAAGATCAGTTCGGCGATCGGCCAGAATCAACTGCCACTGATCTACCTGCTGGGAGAGCGCTATGTCGACTCACTCAACGACATGGCGACCTCGAACAACGCCAAACTGATTCTGCTGCCAGCGGACATTCCTGCCGCGGTACGTGGCCTGATGAATGCCGAGAAGTGAAGTCGTTGCCTCCAGCAGGCAGCCGATGCCGGTACGGATCCTCATCTTCGCGAAGGCACCCTGCGCCGGCATCGCCAAGACCCGGCTGATTCCGGCGCTTGGGGCGCAAGGGGCCGCCCGTCTGGCGCAACGGATGTTGCATCACAGCGTGAATGAGGCCATCGCAGCACGGATCGGAGCGGTGGAACTCTGCGCCACCCCCGCCATCGATGACAGCGCCTGGGCGGGGCAATCACTGCCGCGGTCGATCTCCTGCTCTGACCAGGGAGCGGGTGATCTGGGCGAGCGCATGGCCCGTGCCGCGCAGCGCACCCTGCACGAGGGCGAGTCGCTGCTGCTGATCGGCACCGACTGTCCGGCGCTGGATGCACGGCGGCTGCAATGTGCCGCACAGGCACTGCAGCAGGTCGACTGCGTCATCACCCCCACCGCCGATGGCGGCTATGCGCTGCTCGGACTCAACCGGTTTCACCCCTCGCTGTTCACTGAAATACCCTGGAGCAGCAACCGGGTGGCCGCCATCACGCTGCAACGGTTGCAGCAACTGAAGTGGTCGGTGCAGACCCAGCCGACCCTGCATGACATCGACCATCCAGCCGATTTGCGCTGGCTGCCGGCGCAGTGGCCGTCGGCCATCGAACTGCAAGCAGACGACATGCCCTGATCCACCCTGCAAGCCGGCAATGGCGTACCGCTGATTCGGCATCAGACTTGCTTGTTTTATTGCATCACTTTTACCTTTTTTGCAGCGGGTGTTATGGACGCCATCAACGAAACTGAACTGCTCTCCTCGACACTGGATGAACGCACCGGACTCGACAAAGAGGCGCTCGAGCGCGCTTTCTTTGATCACCTTTTCTTCAGTCAGGGCAAATTCCCCGCGCTGGCAACGATGAACGACTACTACCTGGCGCTGGCCTATGCCGTGCGCGACCGGCTGCTGCACCGCTGGATCAGCACAGCCACGGCCTACACCGAGCAGGGTGCCAGGACAGTGGCCTATCTCTCGGCCGAATTTCTGATGGGCACTCAACTCGGCAACAACCTGCTCAACCTCGGCATCCATGCGCAGGCGCAGGAGGCCATCGAGGAAATGGGGCTCGATTTTCGCGAACTGTTGCGCCAGGAAGAGGAGCCCGGACTCGGCAACGGCGGTCTGGGACGGCTGGCGGCCTGCTTTCTCGACTCGCTGGCCACGCTGGAGATTCCGAGCCTCGGCTACGGCATCCGCTATGAATTCGGCATCTTCGATCAGGAGATCGTCGATGGCTGGCAGGTCGAGAAGACCGACAAATGGTTGCGCTTCGGCAACCCCTGGGAGATTCCTCGCCCCGAGTGGGCGGTGGAGGTGAAGTTCGGCGGCCACAGCGAAGCCTATCAGGATGAGCAGAACCGCCAGCGGATGCGCTGGTTCCCCAGTTGGGTCGTCAAGGCCGTGCCCTATGACACACCAGTGCTGGGTTACCGCAACAACACCGCCAACACCTTGCGGCTGTGGCGGGCCGAAGCGCCGGAATCGTTCGATTTCGCCGTGTTCAACCGCGGCGACTACTACGGCGCGGTGGATGAGAAGATCCGCTCGGAGAACCTGAGCAAGATCCTCTACCCCAACGACGAAGCGATTCAGGGCAAGGCGCTGCGGCTTCAGCAGCAGTTCTTTCTGGTCTCCGCCTCACTGCAGGACATGCTGCGCATCCTGCGCCAGCAGAAGATTGCGCTGGAGCAGTTCCACGAAAAATTCGCCGTACAACTGAACGACACCCATCCGGCACTGGCGGTCTGCGAACTGATGCGGTTGCTGCTGGATGACCACCGCTGCACTTGGGAGCAGGCCTGGTCCATCACCCGGCAGAGCTTCGCCTACACCAACCACACGCTGTTGCCCGAAGCGCTGGAGCAGTGGCCGCTTGCCCTGTTCCAGCGCATCCTGCCGCGCCATCTCGAGCTCATCTACACGATCAACGACCAATTTCTGGAGAGCGTCCGCCTGCGCTATCTGGGCGATGTCGAACGGCTGGCCCGGCTGTCGATCATCAATGAGCAGGGCGAGCGCTATGTGCGCATGGCCCATCTTGCGGCCATCGGCAGCCATGCCATCAACGGCGTGGCGGCACTGCACACCGAACTGCTGAAAAAGGATGTACTGAGAGATTTCCACGAACTCTGGCCCGAGAAGATCTCCAACAAGACCAATGGCATCACCCCGAGACGCTGGCTGTTTCTGAGCAATCCGCTGCTCTGTCGACTGATCAGCGACGCGCTGGATCCCGGTTGGAGCACCGATCTCGATCGACTCAGACAGCTGGCGCCACTGGCCGATGACGCCGCCTTTCGCCAGCGCTGGCGCAGCATCAAACAGCACAACAAGGAGAACCTGACCCGCTTCATCAAGAAGCGCTTCGACACCGTGATCAATCCAGAATCGATCTTCGATGTACAGGTCAAGCGCATTCACGAATACAAGCGCCAACATCTCAACGCCCTGCAGATCATTGCCCACTATCTGCGGCTCAAGAACAGCCCCAACAGCGAATTCTTTCCGCGCACCTATATCTTCGGCGGCAAGGCGGCACCGGGCTACCACATGGCCAAGCTGATGATCAAACTGATCAACAACGTCGCCGCCGTGGTCAACAACGACCCCGACACGCGGGAGCGGATGCAGGTGTTCTTTCTGCCCAACTTTCATGTCAGCAATGGCGAGCGCCTCTACCCGGCGGCCGACCTCTCCGAGCAGATCTCGACGGCTGGCAAGGAGGCGTCCGGCACCGGCAACATGAAGTTCATGATGAATGGCGCACTCACCATCGGCACGCTGGATGGCGCCAATGTCGAGATTCGTGAGCAGGTGGGCGAGGAGAACTTCTTTCTGTTTGGTCACACCGCCGAGCAGATCGAGCGACTGCGCGCCAGCGGCTACCGGCCACTCGACTGGCTCCATGGCAATGACGAGTTGCAGGAGGTGATCTCCCTGCTGCGCAGTGGCTACTTCTCCCGCGGAGACAGCGAGCTGTTCCGACCGCTGCTCGATTCGCTGCTGCACCATGACCCCTACTTCCTGCTGGCCGATTTCGGCGCCTACATGGAGTGCCAGGATCAGGTGAACCGGGTCTATCTCGACCATCCGGAGCAGTGGACACGAATGTCGATTTTCAACACCGCCCACTCCGGCATGTTCTCGTCGGATCGCACCATCCGGCAGTACTGCCAGGAGATCTGGCGGGTCAGGCCGGTGCCGATCAGGCTGCTGGACCCCGATGACATCCACGCCGAAATGATGCAGTAGCCGCTGAACCAACGGGCTGCTCTACAAGCGGCGGCTGGATCGCTACAATGGCGGCCCGCCCCGGTGGCACAGAGGATAGCGCGGCCCCCTCCTAAGGGGCAGGTCACAGGTTCGAATCCTGTCCGGGGCGCCAGACACGCCTGCAACAGAGCAGTCATGAAGGCCGCATCGGCTGATGCCTGCCTCTTCGGCCGACCGAAACGCACGCAACGGCACGGCGCCAGAGCTGCTGAAAACCGACCCTAAAGCAGTCCGTTGCGCCGCAACAACTCGCGGATGTGCTGGCCCGGAATCGCATAGGTGATGCCGCTGGGGTGCTCGATGGCCGCCTCCTTGCTCTGCTGTACGAACACCTTGTTGATCACACCGACCACCGCGCCACTCTCCGGATCATAGAGCGGGCTGCCGCTGTTGCCGGGGTAGGCGGTGGCATCCAGTTGAAAGACCACATAGGGATCACGTAGCTCCCGCACCATGCGGCTGCTGATGCGGGTGGCCGAGATCTGCGGCACGGCGACCGGGGTGATGCTGGCCACCATGGCGTGGTGGGTGACTGGATAGAGTCCAAGGACGGCACCGATCGGATAGCCGGTGAAGAGGTAGCTCTCCCCTTCACGCACCTGCTGCGAATCGCCGATGCGCAAGGCCGGCAACGGCTCGCCGTCAAAACCCAGCAGCGCCAGATCATGGTCACTGTCGACCTCGATCACGCGCACTTCGCGCAGCTTCAACTGCGGGGCGGTGCCGATGAAGATGACCAGCTTCTCCACGCCATCGCTCTGCAACGCCTCCGGAAGCGAATGGGCATTGGTGATGGCATGGCGGCCATCGGCGACGACAAAGGCGGTGCCGAGCAGCCGCGACGGCGGCTTGCCCATCGGCTGATGGGTGCCGAGGCCGAGAATCGCCGGTTTGATGCGCGCGATGGTGTCGGGCGGGGCTGCCTGAAGCGGCAGCACGCAGAGCAGTGCCAACAGCAGACCGGTCAGCCTTCGCGTCGCTTCAGTCATGCCAAGCCTGCAGCCAGAGTTCGAGCATCATGTAGATCCAGATCGACTCACCATAGTAGGCGGCATGGTCATGCTGGTGCAGCTGCACCACTTGGTCAAGGTAGTCGGACCGCAGCACAGTACGCTTCTTCAGGCTGGCCAGTGCGTCGTAGGCCAGTTCGCGCAGTCGCGGCGCATCGCGCATCCAGACACCAAACGGCAGGCCAAAGCCATGCTTGGGCTTGGTGAGAATCTGCTGTGGCAGAAAGTCGCTGAAGGCCTGTTTGTAGAAGTGGCGCAGTTTCTGTCCCGGCAGCAGCCAGTCGGGCGGCAGTTGCAGCGCCAGGTCGATCAGGGCGTCATCAAGCATCGGATAGCGCACCTGGATGCCGGCACTCTGCGTCATCACGCTCACCTTGCGCAGGTCGTTGTCGGCCAGCGTCTGCTTCCAGTCGAGCCAGAGCATGCGCTGCAACGCATGGTCGGCAGTGACGGCCTGATAGGTATCGCGCAGCAGCTTCAGCGGCTGATCGAGCTCGATGGCCGCCAGCAGATCGGCATGGAGAATCTGTGCCGGTTCGTGGGTGGCAAAGAAGTTGTAGCTCTCCAGCCGGTCGGGCAGCGGCACCCGCGCCTGCTCGATGTAGCGGTAGCCCTTCTGAATCAGCGGCACCTGTCCGAGTGCCGGCAGGCGCTCGACGCCCTGCTCGATGCCAGCGCGCAACCAGGCCGGCAGCGCAAGGTAGTGTTCGAACAGCTTCTGCTTGGCATAACGGGCATTGCCGGCAAAAAGCTCGTCGCCGCCATCACCAGCCAGCAGCGTGTCGTGCCCTGCCGCGGCCGCAGCCGCGGCGCAGAAGTAGGTCGGCACTGCAGAGGAGTTGCCGAAAGGCTCATCGTAGGCGCCGGCGATCTTCGGCACGATCTCGACCACATCATCCGGTTGCAGGTAGAGCTCATGGTGGCGAACGCCAAAATGGCGGGCGGCGATGCGGGCATAGGGCATCTCGTCATAACCGGCCGCGTCGAAGCCGACCGTGTAGGCATCGACATCACCCTCACGCTGTCGGCTCAGCAGTCCGGTCACGGTCGAGCTGTCGAGTCCGCCACTCAAAAAGGCGGCCGAACTCTGGGCACCAGCCCGCTCGACCGCCGTGGTCAGCCGCTCCACCAGCAGTGCCGCAGCTGCCGATTGAGTGCGCAACTGCGTTGCACCGCTCGCCGCTGGCAGAAAGACCGGTTGCCAATAGCGCACCAGTTCGGCCCGGCCCTGGCTGATCTTGAGCAGATGGCCGGCCGGAATCTTGTGCACCCCTTCCCACACACTCAGCGGCGCAGGCACCATGTGGAAGTAGAGGTAGTGGTAGATGCCCTGCATCGACAATGCCGGCCGGTGCGCCATCGCATGACGCAGCAGCGGCAACTGACTGGCCAGTGCGACGCCATCGCCCGCGGCGGCGTAGTAGAGCGGAATCGTGGAAAATCGATCGACGGCCAACGTAACGCACTGCCGGCGACGATCGAGAATGATGGCCAGAAAATGGCCTTCGAGCTGCGCCAGCGCCGCATCACCCTGTTGCTGGTAACTCTGCCACCACTGCGCAAGGGCCTCGCCATCGAGGCGGCTGCCGAACTGCGCGCTGCCGAGCAGCAGTGTGCCGGCATCGTCCTGATGCTTCAGCAGTGGCAGATGCCAATGCAGCCAGACTCCCGCATCACTCAGCCGCTGCCACGCCGGCCAGAGTGGGGGTGCATCCGCTTCGGCATTGCTCTGGCCACTGAAACTCACCCGACCGAGGAGTCCGCTCTTTTCCGCTCCCGCCATGTCGACTCCTCGATGCAATGACTATAATCAACGAATTCCGGCATGGATCTGCCCTGCCCCTGCCACCCTTCGATGTTGTCAGACAGGATTGCCCAGCACGTGACACTTCAGGCACTGACGCCGGATAGAGCGGCCGAATGATTCCCGCACTGTCGCGTTACATTATATATCCGCTGCAGGAGCGGCTGCTGGGACGCACCACCTTCAGCTACCTGCATGAACTGGAACAGAGTCAGTGGCTCGACCGCAATCAGCTCGAAGCTCTGCAGCTGCGCAAGTTGACGCAGTTGCTGTCGACGGCGCTGCGCCACTCTCCCTGGCATGCCGAGCGCATCGAATCGGCAGCGCTGGCCGACAGCATCCGCAACCAGAGTCTCACGCTGAGTGACCTGAGCCGTCTGCCGACCATGACCAAGGCTGACGCATCCCAGCAGCGGGAGCGGATCGCCTGGCAGCAGGTGCCGGGCGGTTGCCACAGCTACAACACCGGCGGTTCCTCCGGGCAGCCCCTGATCTTCTACTTCGGTCGCAGCCGCCAGGCCTCCGATGCCGCCGGCCGGATGCGCGCCCGTCGCTGGTGGGGGGTCGAACCGGGCGACCGGGAAGTCTATCTGTGGGGCGCACCAGTCGAGCTGAACAAGACCGACCGAATCAAGACCTTGCGTGACCGGCTGATCAACCAGTGGGTGCTCAATGCCTTTAGAATGTCACCTGCCGACATGCGGCACTATCTGGTCGTACTGCAGCAGGTGCAGCCGCGCTGCATCTATGGCTATGCCAGCAGCCTGGCGCTGCTGGCCGCCTTTTGCGAGGCCGAGGGGGCATCGCTCGGATTGAGCGAATTGAAAGTGGTCTGCACCACCGGTGAACCGCTCTATCCCCAACAGCGGGCACTGATCCAGCGGGTATTTGGCGCGCCGGTTGCCAATGAGTTCGGCAGCCGCGACATCGGCTTCACCGCCCACGAAACGCCGCAGGGCGAGATGCTGCTGCTGAGCGAAAGCATGATTCTGGAGATTCTCGATGTCGAAGGCCGGCCGGTCGCGGCCGATGAAATCGGCGAAGCGGTGATCACCGGACTCTGCTCCGAAGCGCAGCCCTTCATCCGCTATCGCACCGGTGACATGGTCCGCGCAGCCGATCCGGCACAGTGCCAGGATGCACGCGGCCTGCACCGCATCGGCGAGGTGATCGGCCGCTCCACCGACTTCATCGTCGCGGCCGATGGCACCATCATGCACGCACTGGCGCTCATCTACGTGTTGCGTGCTGTGGCCGGTGTCGGCGAGTTCAAGATCATCCAGGAGAGCCTCGACGACTGCCGGGTCGAAGTGGTACCCACCGCCGGGTGGCAGGCCGGCAGCATCGATGCGATCCGCAACGGCCTCACCGCCCGGCTCGGCAGCGGTGTGCGGATCGATGTTCGGCTCGTCGACGAGATTCCCCCGGAAGCCTCCGGCAAGCACCGCTATGTCGTCAGCCGGGTGCCCCTGCCAGCCGGACTTGCAGGAGTCCTTTGGCACTGATCGTGCGTCATCCATTCATCCCTCTCGATATTCATTGATCACATGCTCAAAAAACTGCTGTCTGTCCCCGTCCGCTACCAACTCTGGAGACCACTCCACTGGCAACTGATTCTGGCTGATCTGTTCAACCGTGGCGGTCAACCGGTCCGGCACCACCTGACCCATCTGCATGGGACCATCGACTGGCTCTGCCGCGCCCAGGATGTGCGTGTCGGCCATGCCGACAGCGGTGGCATCAGCGCCGGCTGGAGTTTCGAGGATGGCTGGCTGCCCAGCTATCCCGAGACCAGCGGCTACATCGTCGAGACCTTCCTCGATGCCGCCGCACTGCTCGGGCGCCAGGAGCTGGTCACCCGCGCCCAGCGCATACTCGACTGGGAGCTGTCGATCCAGCTCGATGATGGCGCCTTTCCGGGCCACTTTGGCGAACAGGGCAGCCATCCGGTCATCTTCAACACCGGCCAGATCATGCATGGCATGAATGCCGGCCATGAACGTCTCGGCCGTACCGAATGTCTGGCTGCTGCCGTGCGTGCCGGCCACTGGATGCTGTCGAAACAGGATGACGACGGCTGCTGGCGCCGCAGCGTGCACAACGGCATTCCGCACACCTACAACAGCCGCTCGGCCTGGGCACTGCTGAAGACCGGCCTGCTGGCCGATGACCGCGCACTGCGCGACGGGGCGATCCGCAACCTCGACTGGGTGCTGACGCAGCAGAACGAAGCGGGCTGGTTCGCCACCAACGGCTTCACGCCTGAAGGTCATGCCGCACCCTTCACCCACACCATCGCCTATGCGATCCGCGGCCTGCTCGAAAGCGGCCTGCTGCTCGATGATGAGCGCTACATCAACGCGGCACGCCGCGCTGCCGGCGCGGTGGCTGCGGTGCTGCCCGCCGATGGTGCACTGCCCGGCACCCTCGACCAGCAGTGGCAATCAGACAGCTATTATGTCTGCCTGACCGGGGTGGCGCAGATGAGCATGATCTGGTCACGGCTGATTCGCTGCTGCGATGAACAGACGCTCCAGCCCGCCGTCGACCGCGCGCTGCACTACCTGAAGCGCCACCAGCGGCTCAAGCAGGATGGCCGCATCGACGATGGCGCCATTGCCGGCTCATCGCCGCTGTGGGGACGCTACTCGATGTTCGAGTTCCCCAACTGGGCCGGCAAGTTCTTCGCCGACGCACTGATGTTCGACCTCGCGGCGTCGGCCAGGTCGAAGGAGCAGTGAACATGTCGCAACTCACCACCCTGATTCTCTGTGGGCGCTCGGCCCGTCACGTCCATGTCGCCAACCGGTTGTCGGCCCACTCACAGGTGCTGGCCATCGTGCAGGAGAACGGCAGCGACCTGAGCCTGAAAAAAGTACAACAGTGGCTCAAACCCGGCGTGCTCAGGCAGAAAGTCAGCCGCTGGCTGCGCGACCGCAAGCGCTACCGGGGAAATCCGGAGGCCAGATTTTTCTTCGGCGATCAGCCGGTTCGGCTCGACCGTGAAGATCTGCGCATCGAAGTGCCCCATATCAATGACCCCAAGGTGGTCGAGCTGGCCAACCGTCTCAAACCGGACCTGATCCTGGTTTTTGGCACCTCGCTGATCCGCGGTCCGCTGCTCGAAGCCGGACGGCTCGGCATGGTCAACCTGCATGGCGGGCTCTCGCCGGAATATCGCGGTGCCGACTGCACCTTCTGGGCGCTCTACAACCGCGAACCTGACAAAGTGGGCTGCACGTTGCACTTCATCAACGCCGGCATCGACACCGGTGACCTGATTGCCCACATCTGCCCGCCGGTCACCGCGCAGGATGATGAGCTGACGCTGTTCTGGCGCGGCGTCAAGGCTTCGGCCGAGGTCTATTGCGAACTGCTCGACCGGCTGGAACGCGGTGAAAAACCGGGTGTGAAACAAGCCGGCAAGGGCCGGCTCTATCAGGTCAAACAACGTCAAAGCCGACATGAAGCCGAACTGGCCCAGGCCATGCGTGCCGGATTGCTCGATGGCATCGACCTGCCGTTGCGGGTGCGCTGGTTTTTCAAAGACGAACAGGTGCCCGGATAAATGATCGGCAGGCACAATCTCTCTTCTGGGCCCAGGTGCCATCCACCATGTCGCCTTTTCTGATCTCGATCGTGATCCCGGCGCATAACCGGCCTCAACTTCTGCTGGAAGCGATCAACAGCGTCACTGCGCAAAATTACTCAAACTACGAAGTGGTCGTCATCGATGACGGCTCAACGCCGCCGATTTCACATTCGGCATTGAAAGATGCACTGGGAGATCGCCTCACGCTGCACCGGCACGATTCGGCACAAGGTGTTCCCAAGGCAAAAAATGCCGGAATCAATGCGGCGCAGGGAGAAGTCATCCTCCTGCTCGATGATGATGACCTGCTGATGCCAAACTCGCTGGAGCAGATTTTCCACGCTTTTTCCAAGCACCCACAGATTGACTGCCTGTTTCTGGGCGTCCGTCCATTTGGTGCATACCATGAGGGACCAGAAAAAAGCAGAAAAGAGGCCATGAAGAAGATTCTGGAGAGAACGAATCCAGAAAAATGCGATGGCTTATATTTTTTTTCCAGCACTCTTTTCGATGCCCTTCTGGATACAGTTCCAATAGACTTTCAACGGCCGGCGGCACGCCGGAGCATGTGGAACATCACCGGAGGATTCGACGAGAATGCTCTTTTCAGCGAATCAGCATGGGCGATACATGCCGCCTGCATTGGAACCATTGCCCTGACTGAAGAGGCCATCACGCAGTGGAGAATACACGGAAATAATTTTGGATGGCCCTCCGGTCTCGAGCTGGAGGAAATAAGACTCAGGCAGATTGAGAATTCAATTTCATCCTCAGCGCAACTCATGGGAAAATTCGTAAAAAAAAATCAGCAATGGCATGAGCGCAACAGAAAAATAAAAAAGCATCATTCCGAACAGCTGTTTTCCAAGGCATATTATCTGTACGGAAAAAACCGAAAGGAAGGCATGAAGGCGCTCGCGGCATCCTCCTCACTTTCCTTCAGCAAGGCACATGCAAAATTATGGATCAAATACTTTCTTTCACCATTGATCGCAAGAAAATAAACAGGCGCTGATTTCACCGAAATACTCCTTCTCGGAGCATGCGATCAAAGTGACAAACATCATCATTTCATACTGGGTCGGCCGCCCACCAAACAGGCTCTACCAGCTGTTGAACCAGATAGCCAGGCATGATGCGCAGGCTCCATTCATCATAACCATCGTTTGCAATGGTGGAGACAGGCACCCGCTGATCCTTCCTGAAAAATATGTCAAAAACGGCGTCCATGTGCTCAATCGGGTAAACTCCGGATACAACATCGGCGCATGGGAGCATGGATGGCGTTCCGATGGTGAAAGTGAATATTTCCTTTTTCTTCAGGATGAGTGTCGCATTCTGAAAACAGGCTGGCTGAAGGCCTTTCTGGATAAAATGCAGGAGTCCAGAGAAATTGGACTGCTGGGTGAAAGCATCAACTGGAAACGTGCATGGAGCGAGCAAAGGAACAATCCGGTCGCTGCAAGCTGCCTCAACAGGGAAGGCGAAGTGCCGTTCAATGCCGTCGATTTTCTGAGAGCTTTTATCGTCCTGAACGGCATCGACCCTGGAGAAAGCGCGGAACATCTGCAAAGTCTGATTCTGTTTTCTTCCAGAACAGTCCTTGAAGAGGTTTCCGGATTCATAACCAGTGACATCTATGCTGAAGCGGTAGGAAGTGAAATCGCCATCTCGAAGAAGGTCCAGGAGCGCGGATATCGGATTGCTCAAGTCGGAGCACAGCCATTTTCCTTTATCGGTCACCTTCAATGGAGCGTCACATGGTACAGGAACTGGATAAAATTCAAGCTGTTCGCAAGGCCATACAAGGCTAAAATTGAAAAAGTCTTAGAAAAGATTTCCAGTCGAGCAGATTGAAAATGAAAAATTACCCCCACAACCCACGTCAGAACATGCATGCCTTCATTCCAGCTTCGGCACGCAAAGTGGTTGACATCGGTTGCAACACCGGCGCCTTTGGAGAAGGGTTGAAGAACACGCGCTCCATCGAGGTTTGGGGTGTCGAACCCAACGCCAATGCAGCGAAATTGGCAAGTCAGCGACTGGACAACGTCATTGTTTCACTCTTCGACGCAGATGTTCCCCTGCCTGATGCAACCTTCGATGTGGTGATTTTCAACGATGTTCTGGAGCATTTCGCAGAACCGTGGAATGCATTGAGAATCGCTGCCAGAAAATTGCGGCCAGGAGGATGCGTCGTGGCTTCGATTCCGAACCTCAGGCAAATCGACAACCTCATTCATATCCTCAAGGATAAAGACTTCCATTACGAAACCATGGGCATTCGCGATCGTACACACCTTCGCTTTTTTACCCGAAAGAGCATCCTTCGTCTATTTGAAGAGAGTGGCTATCGTGTCGAGATTCTCGAAGGAATCAATGAGGAGTGGTGGACCTCTTCCATTTGGAGACGTTTTGGTTTTCGCATCTTCAAAGATTATCTCGAAGACACCAAATACATCCAGTTTGCAGTGGTCGCTTTTCCAGAATGATCCAATCAAGACAAGCAAGAAACCGCGACTCCTCGACCCCACTCAAATTTCTGCTGAGCTCTACACCAGAACGTGACGGATGAATGAATAGCGCATGACCCCCCTTCTGCTCTTGCTGGGTCTGGCGATTGGTGCGGTGCTGGGGTTGACCGGTGCTGGCGGCTCCATCTTTGCCGTACCGCTGTTGATGTGGGGCTTGCACTGGAGTCTGCCGCAGGCAACGCCGGTTGCACTGCTTGCCGTCAGTGCTTCGGCACTCATTGGCACTCTCGCCGCCTGGGATGTCAGTTACATCCGCTACCGCGCCGCGCTGCTGATGGCCGGTTGCGGCTGGTTCACGGCGCCTTTGGGCATCCAGCTCGCGCATTCACTGCCGGTCTCACTGCTTAACCTGCTGTTTGCCGTGGTGCTGACCATCGTTGCGCTGCGGATGCTGCGCCAGGCCATCCGCAAGCCTGAAGAGGCCAATGTGGTACGCGCCACGGTGGCAGGTGATGGTGAACCAGCGGCTGGCCCCTGTTGCCGGCTCGACCCGCTCACTGGGCGCATTCAGTGGACCTGGCGCTGCGCAGTGACCATCGCCAGTGGTGGTGGCGCCACTGGCTTTCTGGCCGGTCTGATCGGGGTCGGTGGCGGCTTCGTGATCGTGCCTCTGCTGCGGGCCACCACCGAGTTGTCGATGCACTCGGCCGTCGCCACCTCACTGATGGTCATTGCACTGACCAGCGCCGGCACGGTGGCCAGCGCCATCCTGATGCAGGGCATCGAGTTGCCCTGGGGCATTGCGCTGCCCTTCATTGCCGGCACGGTGGCCGGCATGCTGGGAGGACGCCAGCTGGCGCCACGCATTGCCGGGGTACGCCTTCAGCAACTGTTTGCGCTGTTGATGCTGATCGTCGCCGTCGGCATGGCCTTCCATGCCCTCAGCGGCTGAGTCGATGCACCGTCAGGGCTCTTCTCTGGGCAGTCCGTTGCGCTGATAGAACTCCACGCCGTCGAGTTGGCGGCGATAGTGGCGCACTTCGTAACTGACCTGATCACGCAGATCACGTCCACGTGCCAGCCAGTGGCTGTAGGCGCCATTGAGTTCGGCGACCACTTCACTCAGCGCCTGCAACTCGACAGGGTTGGCGCGCTCGACCACCTCCTTCACCACCCGATCGAGCTCGTTGCGCAATCTGGCATCGACTTCGGCCAATCCTCGCCAATCTTCATGTGCTGCCAACAGCGCAGCAGTATCAATGAGTTGTCTCAAAATCTGCATGAATTTCATCCAGCCCGGAATTCGCCAAGTATCAGGCCGGCTGCGCTGCCAGCGCAAGGGGGCGAATGCCGTCCCAGCCCTCTTTCAGCTCACGCAGCAGATGTGCCACCTCTTCGATGATGCTGGCATCGCGGTGCAGATTGGCCTCGACCAGACGACGGTTCATGTAACGATAGAGTTGGTCGAGCTGGCTGGCCAGCGCGCCACCGCGCTCCATGTCGAGTGCACCATGCAGGCCATCGATGATGGCGATGGCGCCGTTGACCGCCTGCAGCCGTCCGGCAATTTCGCCGTTGTGCAGAAAGCCCTTGGCCAGCGCCAACCGCTCCAGTGCGCCGTCGAACAGCATCTGGATCAGCCGGTGCGGATCAGCCTCAAGCACGATGCTTCCGGTGTCGACCGCCCGATATTGCCGTGCCGCCTGGTTGCCGTAGACCATTTTGTGTGACTCCATGAGTTTTGGTTGTTTATTTGCTGCTGCCCTTGGCCAGATTCGACAGCATGTCGAACTGGTTGGTCAGGTAGCTCTGTGTCGATTGCAGCTTGCCGACCAGGCCATCGAGGGCCGCGAACTGGCGCGCCAGACTCTGCTGATACTGATCGAGCCGTCGGTTCAGCGCGGTGCGCCGCTCTTCGATCCTGCTGATGCTCTCGGTCAGCTGGCTGTTCTTCAGCGAGAAGATGCCGCTCTTGCCGGTGTAGCTGTCGACCATCCGGTCGATCGATTTCACCAACCCCTGCGCCACCGAACGGCTGGCCGCCTGGCTCTGATTCATTTGCAGGGCGTTGCCATCAGGGTCGAACACCAGCCGCGACAGCCCGGCCGCATCACTGTCGTTGCCATCGTCATCGTTCGCCGTCACCCGAATCGCCGCGCCTTCGCTCTGGCTTTGCAGCGTCAGCGCAACGCCGCCCCCCACCAGCGAACGGTACGAGGCCTTCACCGCCACACCGTTGCTGGTCGCGGCCTGATTGATGGCGGAGATCAGATCCGACACCTTGTCGTTGACGCCGGCGGTGACCGTGACATCGAAGCTTTTGCTGCCCTGGTGGATGGTCAGGGTGCCCGAGCCCACCGGATCGGTGACCGCCGTGAAGGGCGTCGATTCCAGTTTGTGCAGCTGCTTGATCGGATCGCCGCTCGACGCCAGCAGGCGTGCCGTGTCATCGAGGTGGTCATTCAGGGCACTGTTGAGCAGGGTGGAGTTGATCTCCAGCGTGCCGTCGCGCTTGCTGGTGAGGCCGATCTGCGACAGGCTGCTGGCGCCCTCGGGCAGCCCCTCGACCTTGGTGACCAGCAGCGTGCGCAACTGCTGACTCAGCAGCCGCGCCGAGCTCTCTCCCAGCAGCGCCCCGCCCTGCTTCTGGACGGCGTCATAGCTGATCATCGGATTGAGCTTGCCCAGCAACGTGTTGTAGCCGGTCACGAACTTGTTGAGCGCCTGCTCGATGGCGTTGCGGTCGGCACTTTTGGCCGCCACCTTGACCGTCACCGGCGTCAGCGATGTGCTGTTGAGGGTCAGCGTCACGCCGTCGATCGCCTTGTCGAACAGGTTGCCAGACTTGTTGGTGAGGGTGACGCCATTGACCTTGATCGAGGCATCGACCGCGGCACGGTCTTCGGTCATGTTCTTTCCAGCGCCCGAGCTGCCCAGCGGATCATAGGCCAACCGCGACAGTCCGCTCAGATCGCCATTGAGGGTGTCAGCATCGGCCACTGTCAGTTTGATGGCGTTGTCGCTGCCGACTCCCTGGCCATCGAGCACCAGCACGCTGCCGGTGCCGGTGGTGACCACCGAGGCGGTGACGCCGAAGTTGTCCGGGCTGTTGTTGATGGCGTCACGGATGTCATTGAGGCCACTCAGTGCCGCCGCAATGGTGACATTGAAGCTCTTGCCGCTGCCATTGCTGAGGGTCAGGGTGCCGCCACCCAATGCAGTGGTGCCATTGGTTTCGCTCAGGCTGATCAGCCGATGGCTGGTCGCCAGTTGGCTGGCGATCACCTCGTAATTGCCCGGCACCGCCGCAGCGGTGGCCGTGGCACTGACCACCTTGCTGTCGCTCGAGGTCGCGCTGATGCCGCCACCTGCCGTGAGGTTGCGCATCGCACTGATCGCGCCCTTGAAATCGTTGACGGCCGACGCCAGCAGACCATAGGAGGAGATCTTCAGCTCGACCGCGCTCTGCTCGGTGGCCAGAATCGCTGCCTTGGCATTGCCTTCGGCCGCCACCAGCGATCTGACCACACCTGGCAAATCCAGTCCGGAACCGACGCCAAGAACCGATGGCATTGAGTCATCCTCTTCAAGTGTTTGTCTCACCCGCCAGCACGGCGCGCCAGCCCTTTCAGCGGCGCTCAGTTCGCGCGCCCTGTTTCAGTCTAGGCCGAAGTTTGCACCAGCTGGCCCTGGCGGGCGCTGATCTCGTCTTGCAGCATCTTTGCCATCTTGATGACGTACTCGGGCGGAATCTGCCGGATCACCTCCTGTGTCTGGCGATCGCGCACCGTGATCACGGTTTTACCAGTCTGCTGATCGAGATCGAAATGGATGTCGCGCTGCAGTTTCTGGATGAATTCGTTGAGTTTCTGCACGGCCAACTGCGCCTGTTCGGGTGAGGCATCGGCTTCGAGGTGAACACCTGCCAGCCGCGCCGGCAAACTGTTGCCGCCAATACTCTGATTGGATTGCTCCGGCACGGAGTCGGCAGCCACCATCGAGGCAGCCGGTGACTGCGGTTTGACTGAATAGCTATTGAGGGAACGGGTCAGTAATGGTTCGATTGCCATGGCCGCACCTGTGTACTGCTCATGAAGTGTTCAAACAGAAACAGGAGGCCGGCACCCCGGCCTCCTGCCCCCTTCATGCCATCAACCTCTCAGCAGTGACAGCACCTGCTGCGGCAGCGCATTGGCTTGCGACAGCATCGCCATGCCCGCCTGCTGCATCACCTGCCCCTTGCTGAGGGCAGCCGTTTCGCTGGCGAAATCGGCATCCATGACCCGTGAGCGGGCAGCGCTGATGTTCTCCGACGTGGCCTGCATGTTGGAGATCGCCGACAGGAAGCGGTTCTGAATCGCACCCAGATCAGAGCGGATGCTGTTGATCTGGTCGATGGCGCCATCGATCACCGCAATCGCATCATTGGCGCCGGTGGTGGTGCTGATGTCGACGCTGTTCACTGATGACAGGCTCGATGCATTGGCCGAACTGGCAGCGCCAGAGAAGACCGAGCCAACCGTACCGGCAATGCTCGACGAGACGTTGTAGGCTGCCGAGCCGGTGAAGCTCACCTGGCCGCCCACCACCGTCGAATCGGCACCATCACGGTTGCCACCGTCATAGAGTTTGACCGACTGCCCTTCGCCTCCGGTGACGGTGATCGACTGCTCGACAGCCACCTGGGTCGGTGCGCTCGACGAGCCATTGTTCACCGCCGCACTGTGGGTGAAGTTGGTGATCTTGATGTCATGGCCTTCGGCCTGGGTCAGCTCAACGCCGCCACTGTTGTTGAGCTTGGCGGTGATGCCGGTGTCACCGGTCTTGCCGTTGATGGCGGTGACCAGATCGACCAAGTTGCCGGTGCCAGTGATGTTGGCGCTGATGGTGGTCGCCGTGCCATTGCTGCCCTGCAGGCCAAAGGTGATGGTGCCGGCCGCCGACAGCCCGGAGAGGGTCGCCACCGTGCGTGCCGTGGCGCTGACGCCGGTGGTGGAGCTGTACTGGTTGACCGCCGTAGCAATGGTGTAAGCCGAATCGTTGGCATTGACGGCCACCGACGAGGTGCCCTGCGCGCCAGCCACACTCAAGGTCTGAGCGGCCACGCCATTGCCACCGCTGGCATCGGCCAGCCCCACGGCCACCGCGGTCGGAGCAGCGGTGAAGATCGTGGTGGCCGAGGCCGCCACCGAAGTACCCTGATTGAGATAGAGGCTGATCTGGCCACCGGCGGTGCGGGTGGTGGCGTTGGTAACGCTGGTCGCACTGCTGTCGCCCAGACCCTGCACGGTGACCGCGGTCGAACCGGAAGTCGTGGTGCCCTTGGCCAGAGCGACCCGGATGTCGCGCCCTTCGGTGTTGATGATCTCGACATTGCCCGAGGTGGCGTTGAGGCGGGCAAAGCCGCCGGCACCGGTGAAGGCGCTGTCAGCATTGATCGCCGTCACCAGTGCCGCGTTGGTGGCGGTACCGCTGGCGGCGACCGAATAGGTCACGGTGTTGGTGCCATCGCTGATGGTAATGTCATCGGCATCGGTGGCATCGGCCGTTCCGCTGACCGCCACCGTGACCATGTTGTAGGCGGTGGCCGAGGCGCCGGTCAGGTTGCTGTTGATGCCGGCAGCGATGGTCTTGGCGCTGTCGTTGGCAGTGGTGAGGTAGGTGTCGGTCGTGCCATCGGCTGCCGTCGTGGTGAAGGTGGTGGCGGTGTAGCCGTTGGTGGTGCCTGCCGTCTGCACCTTGCCGATCACCGAGCCGTCGGAGAGGATGAAACCGCGCTTGCTGGCGGCTTCAAGGCCATTGTTGGCCTGAATGCCGTTGGTGGTGGTGCTGGTGTTGACACTGGTATTGACGGCATGGTTGCCAAGGCCGGTGGCGCGGCCATCGCCGATCGACATGCTGATGGTTTCGTTGGCCTGTGCGCCAACCTGGAACTGCTCGCTGCGCAGCGTGCCATCCAGCAGCCGCTTGCCGTTGAAAGTGGTGTTGTTGGCGATCCGTGACAGCTCCTGCTTGAGCTGGTTGACCTCGCCATTGAGCGAGGCGCGGTCGGTGGCGCTGTTGCTGCCGTTGGCCGACTGGATCGACAGTTCACGCATCCGCTGCAGGATGTTGCTCATCTCGCCCATCGCGCCTTCGGCGGTCTGCGCCAGCGAGATGCCGTCGTTGGCATTGCGCACGGCCTGATCCAGACCGCGAATCTGCGAGGTCATCCGCGCCGAGATACCCAGACCGGCCGCGTCATCCTTGGCGCTGTTGATGCGCAGGCCCGACGAGAGCCGCTCCATCGCCGTGCCCAGTTTGCCCGATGAGATCGACAGCGTGCGCTGGGTATTGAGCGACGCCAGGTTGGTGTTGACACTGAGAGCCATTTTTCATTCCCCTTAAGGAGTCACCGCATTGATGCGGCTTTGCTTGCATTAGCGGATAGATCGAGGATTCGACATTCACCGCTCCCAAGAGAGTTATCGGCCAGTGGTGACGGAGATTTAGCCTTGCGGGGGATTTTTTTTCACAAGCTCCACCGTCGACGCGGTGGCGTGATTGATCCGGCTACCGGCCAGCGCGGACGCCATTGCCAAATCGAGGTCGCTTGGCCTATTCTGCCCGGCTGCCGCAAACCGTCCGTCCGAGACGGTATCGGCCAATACCCGAAAGATTCAATAACAGCCTGGCAGCCGCGTGACTCTGCGCAGACGCAGCGGCACTGCCAGTACTCTAATGATCCGACTGGAGCAGTTGCCCATGTATCCTTCCGTCCATGCCGCCAAGAACCCCGAAAAACCCGCCTACATCATGGCCAGCACCGGCCAGGTGATCAGCTACGGCGAGCTGAATGAGCGTTCGATCCAGGTGTCACGGCTGTTCCGCAGCCTGGGGCTGAAGGTGGGCGACCATGTGGCGATCCTGCTCGAAAACCACCCCTGGTTTCACATCATCGGTTTTGGCGCGCACCGCGCCGGACTCTACTTCACCCCGATCAGCTCGCGGCTGACCGCCAGCGAGGTCGACTACATCGTCGGCGACTGCACCGCCGGTGCCTTCATCACCCAGCATGCCAAGAGCGAAGTGGCCGAGGAGCTGACCGGCCTGATGCCGGGGGTGCCGGCTGCAGCGCGCTTCATGCTCGATGGCAGCATCGCCGGCTTCCGCTCGTTCGAAGAGGCGGTGCTGGCGCAGTCGACCATGCCGCTGGAGGATGAGACCTCCGGCAACGAGATGCTCTACTCCTCCGGCACCACCGGGCGGCCGAAGGGCATTCTGCGGCCACTCTCCGGCGAGCCAATCACCGCACCCAACCGCATGACCCAGACGCTGCCGGCGCGCTATGGCTTTGACGAGAACACCCTCTACCTCTCGCCGGCACCGCTCTACCATGCCGCGCCGCTCGGCTACAACCGCTGCGTGCTCTGCGTCGGCGGCACCGTGATCATCATGGAGAAGTTCGACCCCGAAGAGGCGCTGAAGCTGATCGAGAAGTACCGCATCACCCACAGCCAGTGGGTGCCGACGATGTTCGTGCGGATGCTGAAGCTGCCCGAAGAGGTGCGCACGAAGTATGACCTCTCGTCGCTGAAGTGCGCCGTGCATGCGGCCGCGCCCTGCCCGGTGCCGGTCAAGGAGCAGATGATTCAGTGGTGGGGCCCGGTGATCTATGAGTACTACGCCGGCTCCGAGGGCAATGGCGGCACCGCCATCACCTCGACCGAATGGCTGGCGCACAAGGGCTCGGTCGGCAAGAGCTACGGCATGCCGATCCACATCTGCGATGACGAGGGCAATGAGCTGCCGACCGGGCAGTCGGGCACCATCTACTTCGAGGGCGGCGCCACCTTCGAGTACCACAATGATCCGAAGAAGACCGCCGAGTCGCGCCACCCCTCCAACACCGACTGGAGCACATTGGGTGACGTCGGCTACCTCGACGAAGAGGGCTACCTCTTCCTGACCGACCGCAAGGCGTTCATGATCATCTCCGGCGGCGTCAACATCTATCCGCAAGAGACCGAAAACCTGCTGGTGACCCACCCCAAGGTGGCTGACTGCGCGGTGTTCGGCGTGCCCAACGAGGAGTTCGGCGAAGAGGTGAAGGCGGTGGTGCAGCTGATGAATCCGCAGTTGGCCAGCCCCGAACTGGAGAAGGAGCTGATCCAGTTCTGCCGCGACAACATCTCGCATCTCAAATGCCCGCGCTCGATCGACTTCACCGATGAGCTGCCGCGCCATCCGACCGGCAAGCTCTACAAGCGGCTGCTGAAGGATCGCTACTGGGGCAACCGCGATTCGAAGATCGTCTGATCTGCCCGGACCCTGCGCGTTTGTCGCGCGCAGGGCCACTTCATCATCACCGCCATGTCGTCCGTCACCCCATCCAGCCGCCCAACCCCGCCGATCCTGAGCGTCAGCCAGCTTAACAGCCTGGCGCGCGAGCTGCTCGAAGAGGCCTTTGCGCTGGTCTGGGTCGAGGGTGAAATCTCCAACCTGTCACGCCCCGCCTCGGGGCATCTCTACTTCACGCTGAAGGATGAGCGCGCCCAGGTGCGCTGCGCGCTGTTCCGCACCCGCGGGCGCAGCCTCGGTTTCAATCCGGCCGAGGGTGACCGGGTGGTGGCCCGGGCACGGCTGAGTCTCTACGAAGCGCGCGGTGATTATCAACTGATCATCGAGGGGCTGGAGCCAGCCGGCGATGGCGCGCTGCGCCGCCGGCTCGAACTGCTCAAGCAGAAGCTGCTGGCCGAGGGGCTGTTCGACTCCGCACGCAAGCGGCCTTTGCCAGCCTTCGTGCAGCGCATCGCGGTGATCACCTCGCCGAGTGGCGCGGCGATCCATGACATCCTCACGGTGCTGAAGCGGCGCTTTGCGGCCATCGAGGTGACGTTGCTGCCGGTGGCGGTGCAGGGTGCCGCGGCAGCGGGTGAGATCATCGCGGCCATCGCCACGGCCAACCGGCTGGCCGATCAGTTCGACCTGATCCTGCTCGCCCGCGGCGGCGGCTCGCTCGAAGATCTCTGGTGTTTCAACGACGAACAACTGGTACGGGCCATCCATCACAGCCGGCTTCCGGTGGTCAGCGCGGTGGGGCATGAGACCGACTTCACGCTGGCCGATCTGGTGGCTGACCTGCGCGCGCCGACGCCCTCGGCGGCGGCCGAACTGATCAGCCCGAGTCAGGACGCCGTGCTGGCCACGCTGGCGCAGCAGATCGAACGGCTGCATGGCGCGATGCGGCAGCGGCTGCAACGGCAACAGGCGCATCTGACGATGCTGGAGCGACGCCTGCGCCATCCTGGACAACGACTGCGCGAACAGGCGCAGCGGGTCGATGAGCTAGAGCTGCGACTGCGGCATGGCCTGCTGCGGCAACTGCGACAGAGCGAGAGCCGCCTGCAGCTGCTGAATGGCCGGCTCTGGCAGCAGTTGCCCAACAGACGGCTCGACCAGCACGGCAGCCAGTTGGAGGCATTGCAGCGGCGGCTGCGACAGGCCCTCAGACAGCGGCTGGATCAGCGACAACACCGGCTGGAGCAACTGCTGGCGACGCTGAATGCCGTCAGCCCGTTGCAGACGCTGGCGCGCGGCTATGCCATCGCCAGCCGCGCCGGCGATGGCCTGCTGCTGCGCGACGCCGATCAGGTCGAACCGGGCCAGCCGGTGGCGGTGCGGCTGCATCGCGGCCGACTGCTGTGCCGGGTCGAGCAGCGCGAATCAGAACCGGACGAGGTACAGGACGCATGAAGCCTCCAGCGCCGACATGGGCCATCGTGACCGGCTGCCTCTGGATCGGCCTGCTGCTCGGCAACGCCTCGCCACTGGCCGCGCTGCCGCGCGCCGCGGCGATTCCGGGTGGCGTTGTGCTGTTGCCACTGCCCGGGCATGAGGCGGCAACCCAGCCACCCGTCGCACGCTATCAGGGACGGCGGGTGATGGTGGTCGCCGCCGCGCTGACCGGCCATCCGACCTCGGCACGCTGGCTGGCGGTGGTCGGCATTCCGCTCGACGCCAAGGTGGGTCCGCAACGGCTGGAGATCGAACCGGGCCGACAGATCGACTTCACCATCGGGCCCGCCCACTATCCCGAGCAGCACATCACCGTGACCAATCAACGGCAGGTGACGCCGCTGCCGGATGATCTGCTGCGCATCGAACGGGAGCGGCAGCAGATCGACGCCGCCTTCGACCACTGGAGCAGCCCGATATTGCCGGTCTTCACGCTGGCAGCGCCGGTCGAGGCGCCACGCAGCGGCACCTTCGGCGTGCGCCGCTTTTTCAATGGACAACCGCGCCAGCCACACAGTGGCCTCGACCTCGCCGCGCCCAGAGGCACGGCCATCCAGGCACCGGCCGCCGGCCGGGTGATCGAAATCGGCGACTACTTCTTCAACGGCAAGACGGTGCTGATCGACCATGGCCAGGGGCTGGTCACGCTCTACTGCCATCTGGAGCAGATCGATGTGCAGCGCGGTGCGCAGGTGCGGGCCGGCGACACCCTCGGACGGGTCGGCATGAGCGGCCGGGCCACGGCGCCACACCTGCACTGGGGCGTCAGTCTCAACGGGGTCAGGGTCGATCCGGCACTGTTTCTGCCGCCGCCCTAGCTTCAGCGCTTTTTCACATGCTCCAGCAGCCGGCGGCGCTTGCGAAGCTGCCGCTCGGTCAGCGTGTTCTTGCGCTCGGCATAGGGGTTCTCACCGCCACGGAATTCCACCTTGATCGGTGTGCCGCTCAGGTGCAGCCGGGCACGAAAGAAGCGCTCCAGGTAGCGCCGGTAGCTCTCCGGAATCGAGTCGACCTGATTGCCATGGATCACGATCAGTGGCGGATTCTGCCCACCGGCATGGGCGTAGCGCAGCTTGGGGCGACGGCCGCTGCCACCGACCGGTGGCGGATGCTGCACCACGGCCGCCTGCAACAGCAGCGTCAGCTTGTGGGTCTGCAACTTGCGGGTGGCGGCGCGGTAGGCTTCATCGATCGATTTGTAGAGTTCGCCGACGCCGGTGCCATGCAGCGCCGAAATGAAGTGGATGCGGGCGAAGTCGATGAAGGCGAGCCGGCGCTCCAGTTCGCTGCGGATGCGCGCCCGCTGCTCGGGGTCGAGGCCATCCCACTTGTTGACGACGATCACCACCGCCCTGCCCGCCTCCAGCGCGGTGCCGAGCAGGTGCAGATCCTGGTCGACCAGATTCTCGCGCGCATCGACCAGCAGCAGCACCACGTGCGCATCCTCGATCGCCTGCAACGCCTTGACGATCGAGAACTTTTCCACTGCTTCGTCGATGTTCTTGCGTCGGCGGATGCCGGCGGTGTCGATCAGGGTGTAACGCCGGCCGTGGCGCTCGTAGGGAATGTAGATGCTGTCGCGGGTGGTGCCGGGCTGGTCGAACACCACCACCCGCTCCTCGCCCAGCATCCGGTTCACCAGCGTCGACTTGCCGACATTGGGACGGCCGAGCACGGCAATCTTGACCCCGGTCTCGGCTGGCGGGGTTTCGGGCTCTTCGGGCTGGGGCGGCAATCGCTCCAGCACGGCTTCGATCAGCGACTGCAGGCCACGACCATGGGCCGCCGCGATCGGCTGCGGATCACCGAGCCCCATCGCGTGAAACTCGCTCAGGATCAGGTCGGGGTTTGCGCCATCGATCTTGTTGGCCACCAGCAGCGTCTTCTTGCCAAGGCGCCGCAGCTCCGCGCCAACCGCCTCGTCGGCGGCGGTGAGGCCGGCGTGGCAATCGACCAGAAAGAGCACCAGATCGGCCTCCTTGATCGCCTGGCGTGACTGGGCCTCGGCAGCGGCATCAACGCCACTGCGTTCGCCGTCGATGCCGCCGGTGTCAATCAGGATTGTTCTTTGACCTTGCAGCAGCGCCTCGCCGTAGCGGCGGTCGCGGGTCAGTCCGGGCAGATTGGCCACCAGTGCATCACGGCTGTGGGTCAGCCGATTGAACAGCGTCGACTTGCCGACATTGGGTCGCCCGACCAAGGCGATGACCGGAATCATCGTGCCTTCAGCCCCAGCGCCCGCAACTTGCCGCCATCATCCAGCAGGTAGAGCTGTTCGCCATCGGCAATCATCATCGCGCCAATGGCATCACGGCTGGCACGGTAGCGCCCAGCGATGTGCCCATCACTGGCAGCCAGCAGATGCAGATAGCCTTCGCTGTCGGCCACGACCAGCCACTGCTGCCAGTGGGTCGGCGGCGACAGTTTGCGGTATTGCAGTGCCGGCTGCTTCCACAATGGTTTGCCCGACTCGAGGGCAAACGCCTGCACTTCGTCATCATTGCTGACCAGATAGATCCGTTCGGCATCACCCGCCAGTGGCTGGAAGCTGGAGGCCTCCTGTGCCCACAGCGGCTTGCCATCGGCGGCGGAGAAAGCAGCGATCCGGCCCTGATGGCTGGCGGCGAACAGCAGATGTTCAAGCAGCAGTGGCGTACCATCGACATCGACCATGCGCTCCAGTTCGGAGCGGCCCTTTGCCTGGGCCACCACTGCCTCCCACTGCGACACGCCACTGCCGGCATCGAACGCCATCAGCTTGCCATTGGCAAAACCGGCAATGACCGATTGATCATTGCCAACCGGGCTGGCCGTGCCACGCAGCGTCAATACCGGCGTCAGCACGGTATGGCTCCAGATCTCCCGGCCGCTGGTCGGTTCGAGTCCATGCAGCCGGTCATCGACACCCTGCACCACGATGGCCTGGGCGGTGATCGCCGGCACCGAGAGCAGCTCGCTCTTGATCGCGCTGCGCCACAGCTCACTGCCATCGTTGCTCGAAAGGGCGATCAGCTCGCCATCGAGGGTCGTCACCAGCACCCGGTCGCGGCCAGCCGCCACGCCACCGCTGATTCGCGCCTTGGTCTCGACCTCCCAGCGCCGTTCACCCGTGGTTGCATCGACCGCGATCACGGTGCCATCGATGGTTGCCGCATAGAGCGTGCCCTGATCAAGCGCCAGTTGAATCCGGTTGTAGGGGGTGACGTTGATCTTGCCGATGCTGCGTGACCATTTCTCATCCAGCGCCACCTCGTTGCCGACATCGACCAGCGGCGTCGGCAGGTTGATCTTCTTCTTGCTGTCGCTGGAGCAGGCGGCCAGCAGGCAGAGCAGCAGCAGTGGCAGAGCTCTGGCAAGGTTGTTCATGGTTTCTGCTCCGTATTGGTTTTTGGCAACCGCGATTTGGCATCGTCCAGCTTCATTTCGGTGAGCCCGCGCAGCGGGTCGTCGACCGCGGTGGCCGCCAGTGCCCGGGTGTAGGCAGCGACCGCGCCGGCCGCATCTCCCTTGGCCATCAGAACATCCCCCCTGAGTTCCGCCTCGCGCACCTCGAACGCGCCGTCGCTGACCAGATCGAGCTGTGCCAGCGCGGCGTCAAACTGCTTTTGCGCCAGTTTGAGCTGGGCGAGCCGCAACCGGCTGATCGCGGCGGAGAGGGTGTCCTCACCCTTCATCCAGCCCATGCCGAGATGGGCCAGCACCCACTCCAGCTCCTTCTCGGCGGCCTGATAGTCCTGCCGGTCGACCGCCGCCTTGGCCAGCATCCAGGCGGCAAAGCGGGCATAGCCGTAGGTCGGATAGTCGCTCTTGAGCTGCCCGGCCAGATGAGTGAAGGTGGCGAGCTGCTGTGCCTGCTCCTCTTTTTCACCCTTCTGCGCCAGCAGGTAGGCCTGCTCCATGTTCTGGTAGAGGGCGGCCGCCCTGGCCTGTGAATCAGCCTGCTGTTTCTGCCACAGCTGCCAGCCCCAGTAGGCGGCCAGCAACAGCGCCAGCGTGATCAGCAACGTGCTGCCATGCCGGCGCCACCAGCTCTTGATTGCCTCGATCTGCTCCTGCTCACTCAGGTAGGGGTCCACACTGTTCTCCAGTTCAACTCAGCGAAGGATGCGGGTTGTTCGATCATCGGCCACCAGCGGCCTGTGATCGATCGGTCGACGTCGGCATCCTCGGATCGCGGCCGAAAGGAGTGCAGCCAGTCAGTCAAAATGGGCCGGATTATAGCGTCACCCTGAAGTGCTGGCGCAAATGGTCGATCAGCGTCGCCTCGTCGAACCGCTGCTGCGGCGCTTCGCTGCGCAACGGTTTGAGGCTCACCACCTGATCACGCAGTTCATCCTCACCCAACAGCAATGCGAACTCGGCACCGCTCTTGTCGGCCCGCTTCATCCTGCTCTTGAAGCTGCCGCCCTCCAGATGGGTGATGATGACCCGTTGCGGCAAGGCCCGGCGCAGCCGCTCGGCCAGTTGCATCACTGCCGGGAGCTCGGCGTCGCTGGCCGCGATCAGATAGAGGTCACTGTGCGGGCCGAGTTCGCCGGGTTGCCGCGTGCGGCTGCCGAGCAGCAGGATCAGCCGTTCGAGCCCCATCGCCATGCCCACCGCCGGGGTCGGCCTGCCACCCAACTGCTCGACCAGCCCATCGTAACGCCCGCCGGCACAGACCGTGCCTTGAGCACCCAAGGCGCTGGTGACCCACTCGAAGACCGTGTCGCAGTAGTAGTCGAGGCCACGCACCAGCCGCGGGTTGATGCGATAGGGAATCTGCATCGCATCGAGCAGCGCCCGCAGCCGCGCGAAGTGGTCGCGCGAGGGCTGATCGAGGTAGTCGGTGATGACCGGTGCCTGATCGAGCAGTGCCTGTGTTTCGGGCACCTTGCTGTCGAGAATGCGCAGCGGATTGGAATCGAGCCGGCGTCGCGAATCATCATCCAGCTTTTCCTTGCGGGTCGACAGATAGGCGACCAGATCGGCCCGGTAGCGGCCACGCGCCTCGGCACTGCCGATCGAGTTGATCTCCAGTGTGACCAGTTCGGTCAGACCCAACTGCCGCCACAGTTCGGCACTGAGCAGCAGCAGTTCGGCATCGAGTTCAGGGGCGGCAAAGCCGAAGGCCTCGACGCCGATCTGATGAAACTGCCGGTAGCGCCCCTTCTGCGGCCGTTCGTAACGGAACATCGGCCCCTGGTACCAGAGCCGCTGGGTCTGGTTGAACAGCAGGCCATGCTCCTGGCAGGCGCGCACGCAGCCGGCGGTGCCTTCGGGCCGCAGCGTCAGCGACTCGCCGTTGCGGTCGGGAAAGGTGTACATCTCCTTCTCGACGATGTCGGTGACTTCACCGATCGAACGGTCGAACAGCAGGGTCGGCTCCAGCAGCGGCAGGCGGATTTCACGGTAGCCGTAAGTGGTGAGAACTTGCTGAATTATTTTTTCAGCATAACGCCATAGAGGCGTTTCTTCTGGCAGGATGTCATTCATCCCGCGTATTGCATTGATTTTCATTATTTCTTTATCTTAAAAATCCGAACAGCATCTCAGCCGCGGGCGATGGTGTTGGCAGCCTGCCGACTCTTCTGCGCGGCCCGCTCACGGATCAACCGCTCCAGTTCGTCGGTCAAGGCCTCGGCTGCCACCTTGTGGCTGGGCTTGCCATCGATGAAGATCAGGTTCTGCGGTGCCGCCCCGGTGACGCCGATCTCCACTTCACGCGCCTCGCCGGGACCGTTGACATAGCAGCCGATCACCGCCACATCCATTGCCACCCGCACATCTTCCAGGCGCTGCTCCAGCGCATTCATCGTGGCGATCACATCGAAGTTCTGCCGCGAGCAGCTCGGGCAGGCGATGAAGTTGATGCCGCGTGAGCGCAGTTGCAGACTGCGCAGGATGTCGAAACCGACCTTGACCTCCTCCACCGGATCCGCCGCCAGCGAAACCCGCAGCGTGTCACCAATCCCCTCCATCAGCAGGGTGCCAATGCCCAGCGCCGATTTGACCGTGCCGGAACGCAGCCCCCCGGCTTCGGTAATGCCCAGGTGCAGCGGCTGCTCGATCTGGCTGGCGATCTTGCGGTAGGCCGCAACCGCCATCATCACGTTGGAAGCCTTCACGCTCACCTTGAAGTCGGCGAAATCGAGCCGATCGAGAATTTCGACATGGCGCATGGCCGACTCGACCAGGGCATCGGCAGTCGGCTCACCATACTTGCGTTGCAGGTCACGTTCGAGCGAACCGGCGTTGACGCCGATGCGGATCGGCACCCGTCGGTCGCGGGCGGCATCGACCACGGCCCTGATTCGCTCCTCCTTGCCGATGTTGCCCGGGTTGATGCGCAGGCAGTCGACACCATGTTCCAGCACCTTCAGGGCGATCTTGTGGTCGAAATGGATGTCGGCGACCAATGGCAGCGCCACTTGGGCGCGAATCTGGCGAAAGGCCTCGGCCGCCTCCATGGTCGGCACCGACACCCGCACGATGTCGGCACCGGCATCGGCGAGCGCCTGGATCTGCGCCACCGTCGCTGCGACGTCATGGGTGTCGCTGTTGGTCATGCTCTGTACGGCAATCGGCGCGTCGCCGCCGACCGGCACCGAACCGACCCAGATTTTGCGCGATTTACGCCGGACGATGCTCTGTTGCGGCTGCATGATCGAGGTTGAATTCCAGCGGGACCGAATGAATGGACAAAACAGGGTTCAGGGGATGCGCCCGCCCTGCTTCAGGTAGCTGCGATACTCTTCGGAGTCGGGGAACAGCCCCTTCAGTTTCAGGGCGTTGCTGGCCTCCAGATCGTGGTTGCCCTGAGCCCGCGCCAGTTGCAGTTCGATCCAGTAGCTGCGGGCGCTCGCTTCGGCCTGGCGCATCTTAAGCAAGTCGCGAAAGCGCCCCATGTGGGCATTGGCCGCCGACAGGTTGCCGGCCTGCAACATCAGATCAGCCATCTCCAGCAGCGCATTGGGCTGGTTTTCATTGATTTTCAGCGCCTTGGAGAAGTAATGGATCGCCAGTGCGCTGTCGTTCTTCTTCAGCGCGCAGTAGCCGAGGTTCTCATAAGCCTGATGGCGCTGGGCATAAAGCGGATCCTCCGCCACCTTCAGCAGTTCGCTGATCGCCTCGTCATAGCGCCCCTGGCTGTAGAGAAAGACACCATAGTTGTTGCGTGCCTCGGAGAATTGCGGATCTCTGCTCAACGCCTTGCGATAGTTCTGTTCGGCCAGTTGCGGTTCGCCCTGCCACTGGAACAGGTAGGCGGTCGCCGAAAACAGTGCCGGATTGTCCGGATCGAGCGCCTTGGCCTTTTGCAGCGACTCCTTGGCCATCTGCGCATTGCCGTCGCGCAGGTAAGCGATGGAGAGCGCGATGTAGGCCTCGACCGCCTTGGCCTGGTCACGCTTGTTGAACGGGGTGGTCTCCTGAGTGACACAGCCGGCCAGCAACGCCAGCAGCAGCGTGACGAGAAGTCGACGACAGCAGGAGACAACAGGAGCGCTCATCATCGATCACCGCAGGGTGAGTGGTTGCGCAAGGAGTTCAGCTGCATGACGCTGGGCATGGCGCTGCTGCCGGCGGGTGCGGTCGCTCACCTGCCCCACCAGTTGCCCGCAGGCGGCATCGATGTCATCGCCACGGGTGGCGCGAATGGTCGCCCGGCACCCTTCACGTTGCAGAATCTGCAGAAAAGCGTCGATGGCCGCCGGAGATGAGCAGCGGTAACCGCTGTTGGGAAAGGGGTTGAACGGAATCAGATTGATCTTGCTCGGCAGAATCCGGCTCAGTACAGCCAGCTCACGCGCCTGTTCCGGTTGGTCGTTGATGCCATCGAGCAGCGTGTACTCGATCGTCAGCGAGCGGTGTTCGCCGAGACGCGCAAAGTAGCGCTGACAGGCGGCGAACAGCACCTCGATCGGATATTTGCGATTGACCGGCACCAACTGGTCACGCAGTGCATTGGTCGTCGCATGCAGGGAGATCGCCAGCGAGACATCGGTCACCTCGCCGAGGCGTTCGATCATCGGTGCCAGACCGGCAGTGCTGAGGGTGACGCGGCGCTTGGAGATGCCGTAACCGAAGTCATCCATCATCAGCTGCACTGCATCGACCACATTGTCGAAGTTGAGCAGCGGCTCGCCCATGCCCATCAGCACGACATTGGTCACGGCGCGGTCACGTTCGGGATAGAGCCCGGCCAGTTCATCGACGGCAATGCGCACCTGACCAATGATCTCGGCAGCGGTGAGGTTGCTGTTGAAACCCTGCTTGCCGGTCGAACAGAAGCTGCAGTCGAGCGCGCAACCCACTTGCGAGGAGACACAGAGGGTGCCGCGGCCATTCTGTGGAATGAAGACCATCTCGACGCAACTGCCACTCTCGACCCGGATCAGCCACTTGCGGGTGCCATCGAGCGACCGCTGCCGATGGACCACCTCGGGCGGGCGAATCTCGGCCACCTCTCCAAGGCGCGTACGCAGCCCCTTGGAGAGGTCGCTCATCTGATCAAAGCTGTCGACACGGCGGTGGTGCAGCCACTTCAGTGTCTGGTCGACACGAAAGCGCTTCTCACCGAGCTCGGCAAAGAACTGCTCCAGCTTCGGCCGAGAGAGGCCCAGCAGATTGATCCTGGTGGTTTCACCCATGACGTGACTCGACAGACAACTGCTCAGCGGGTGCGTGGGCAGAGTTCGGTGGCGGCGAAGAAGTAGCTGATCTCCCGTGCCGCCGATTGGGCGGAGTCGGAGCCATGCACCGCATTCTCATCGATCGACTGGGCGAAATCGGCGCGGATGGTGTTGGCGTCCGCCTTCTTGGGATCGGTGGCCCCCATCAGTTCACGGTTGAGCAGCACCGCATTCTCGCCTTCCAGCACCTGCACCATCACCGGACCGGAGGTCATGAAGCCGACCAGATCCTTGAAGAAGGGGCGTTCGCGGTGTTCGGCGTAAAAGCCTTCGGCTTCACGATTGCTCAGATGCACCATCTTGGCAGCCACGATCCTGAGGCCTGCCTTTTCGAACCGGCTGTAGATTTTGCCAATGACACTCTTGCCGACGGCATCGGGTTTGATGATGGAAAGCGTGCGTTCAACAGCCACGTGTGTGTCTCCAGGGTAAAAACGGTAGGAAAGGTTCGCGCTCACCAGTACGACTGCGCGAAGGGCGGATTATAGCCTAAAGTGGCCGTCTCTCTGAGCGAGCCCCGCGGAGTTGGCCCAGAAATTCACAACTCATCGAGCCACGCGGCCTGAATGGCCTCGAGAATCTTCTCGTTGGAGCGCAGCGGATCGTCAGCGAAACCCTCGAGCTCACAGACCCAGCGGTGCAGGTCGGTGAAGCGCACATACTGGGGGTCGACATCAGTATGCCGTTCCGTCAACGCGATGGCGATCTGCTGAACATCGGTCCATTTCATGTCGGTCACCTCAATGATTTTCGGAGGCGAGATTGATGGTGTATTTGGGAATCTCGACCAGCAGATCCTGCTCCCCGACGGTCACCTGGCAGCTCAGCCGCGAAGTCAGCGTCAGGCCCCAAGCCTTGTCGAGCATGTCCTCTTCCAGATCGGCTGCTTCATCCAGCGAGTCGAAGCCCTGTCGAATGATCACATGGCAGGTGGTGCAGGCGCAGGAGCGCTCGCAGGCATGTTCGATTTCGATGTCATGCGCCAGCAGCAGCTCGATCAGGTTGTCGCCGGGCTTGGCTTCAAACAGTGCCCCTTGCGGGCAGCGCTGCGGGTGGGGCAAGACCTTGATGGTTGGCATGTCAGCCCTTGACCTCCTCGATCGATTTGCCTGCCAGCGCACTGCGCAAGATCAGGTCCATGCGCCGCTCGGCGAAACTCTGGCTTTCACGGTTCAACTGCTCGACGGCCAGCGCAATCTGCTGCGGATCATCACCCGCCATCAGGGTGCGCAGCCGGGCCATCTGCTGCAGCAACTGCTGGCGTTCGGTCGCCGCAAGCAATTTGTCGCCATCTTGCGTCAGCGCATGGTCGAGCGATTGCAGCAGGGCATCGGCGGCAATCCGCTGTTCGCGCAGGGCGCGCGCGCGCATGTCCTCGGCGGCGAAGGCGCGTGAGTCACGCAACATGCGCAGAATCTCCTCTTCGCCCAATCCGTAGGAGGGCTTCACCTCGATCGAACTGGCAACGCCGCTGGTCAGCTCGGTGGCCGAAACACTCAACAGTCCGTCGGCATCAACCTGATAGGTGACCCGGATCCGTGCTGCGCCGGCGCTCATCGGCGGAATGCCACGCAACACGAAGCGGGCCAGTGAACGGCACTCCTCGACCAGGTCACGCTCGCCCTGCACCACATGGATCGACATGGCAGTCTGACCATCCTGATGGGTGGTGAACTCCTGGGCCCGCGACACCGGAATCGGCGAATTGCGCGGGATGATCCGCTCGACCAGGCCGCCCATGGTTTCGATGCCGAGCGACAGCGGAATGACATCGAGCAGCAGAAGGGCCTGCTGTTGCGCATTGCCGGCCAGCAGATCGGCCTGACGCGCCGCACCCATCGCCACCACCCGCTCCGGATCGATGTCGATGCGCGGTGTGCGCCCAAAGAGCGCTTCCACCCGCTCGCGCACCACCGGAACGCGACTCGATCCACCGACCATCACCACTTCGTCGATCTGTTTCAACTCACAACCGCTGTCACGCAACGCCCGACGACAGGCGCGCAGCGTGCGCTCCACCTCGTCACCAATGAGCTGCTCGAACTGGCTGCGGGTCAGCACACCCTGCCAGCACAGGTTGCCTTCGTTCAATTCAACCGTTGTCTGCACCTGTTCACTGAGGCGCTCCTTGGCAGCACGGGCCACGCCAAGCAGGTGACGTGATTCGGCCGGCGTCAAGGGTTCGGGGTGACCCGTTTCGCTCAGAAGCCACTGCGCCAGTCGCCGGTCGAAGTCGTCGCCGCCCAGCTGGCTGTCGCCACCGGTGGCCAGCACCTCGAAGACACCGCGCGACAGGCGCAAAATCGAGATGTCGAAGGTACCGCCCCCCAGGTCATAGACCGCAATCACACCTTCGGCATTCTGATCGAGCCCATAGGCAATCGCGGCGGCGGTGGGTTCGTTCAGCAGTCGAAGCAGTTCGATGCCAGCCAGCCGCGCAGCATCCTTGGTCGCCTGTCGCTGCGCATCATCGAAATAGGCCGGCACCGTGATGACCGCGGCCACACCGGTTTCGTTGAAGTGCCGTTCGGCACGCTCCGCCAGTGCGCGCAGGATCTCGGCCGACACCTCGACCGGGCTCTTGTTGCCCGCTGCCGTTCGCAGATAGGGCATGCCATTGGCACTCGCCTCCAGCGGATGGTCCGACAGCCGCTGCGCTGCCGCCATGCCCTGCCCCATCAGCCGCTTGACCGAGGCGATGGTGTTGAGTGGATCAACGATCGCCAGCGACTGCGCGGCCACACCCACCTCGGGCAGCCCCTCGGCACGGTAATGGACCACCGATGGCAGCAGGACCCCCCCATCACTGTCGCTCAGCACCTTGACCTGCCCCGCTTCGACGGTCGCCACCAATGAGTAGGTGGTGCCAAGGTCAATGCCGACCGCTCGCCGTCGAGGACGAGCCGCAGGCGTGGATTGACCGGGTTCCGCTATCTTGAGAAGTGCCATGGGCTACTCGAATTTGGCGAAAACAGCGCTTGTCAACGCTCGGCGACTAATCAAGCAGCACATCTTCAACATCATGAATGTCAGCCAGAAACTTTTGAAAAAACCGCATCTTGAGCAAGAATTGCAAGGCGGATTGCAAATTTTGCGGATCCTTGATGGCCCGCGAAAAGGCCTGCTGCAGCCCGTTCTGTTCGGCCAGTGCCTGCTGCCTGAGCTGCAACAGGGCTGTTTCATCCCGTTGTTGACGCACGTCGTGCAGCGTTTCGCGCAGCGTCATCTGCCTGAAAAGAAAATCACCATCAGAGATGGTGGCTGCTCCATCGATTTCAACGCCCAGCAACTGCAAGAGGTGGGCGGCGCGCTCGACCGGGGATTTGAGCGTCGTGTAGGCCTGATTCAACAATCCGCTGTACTGTTCGGCCAGACGCCTGGCCTGTGCCCCATCGCCAACAAAACGGTCTGGATGCACCGAGGCCTGCAGGTTTCGGTAGTTGCGATCCAATCGCTCGAGGTCGAGCTGATAACACTGCGGCAGATCAAAGAGCTGAAAATAGGAGCGCATGACAACAGAAGACCAGGACCGCCGGTGGCGGGTGGACTAGACAGTGAAACTCTCGCCGCAGCCGCATTCGGCCTTGACATTGGGGTTGTTGAATTTCAGACCCTCGTTGAGCCCCTCGCGCACGAAGTCGAGCTGGGTGCCCTCCAGATAGGGAAGGCTCTTGGCATCGATGATCACCTTGGCGCCATCTTTCTCGAACACCTGATCTTCTTCATTGAGCTGGTCGACGAACTCCAGCAGATAGGACATGCCGGAACAGCCGCTCGGCGTGACGCCGATGCGCACACCAATGCCATGGCCGCGCGCATCGAGTTGCTGGCGAATGTGTTCAGCCGCCTGTTCAGTCAGTTGAATGCCCATGACCCACCTCGATCGTCTGCCCGCATGGCGCTATTCGCTTCTTTTCTGCTTGATGTCGGCAATGGCGGCCTTGATCGCATCTTCGGCCAGCACCGAGCAGTGAATTTTCACCGGAGGCAGTGCCAGCTCGTCGGCGATCTCCTGGTTCCTGATCTGCGCCGCTTCGTTCAGGCTCTTGCCCTTGACCCATTCGGTCAGCAGCGAGCTTGACGCGATGGCCGAGCCACAGCCGTAGGTCTTGAACTTGGCATCCTCGATGATGCCTGCCTCGTTGACCTTGATCTGCAACCGCATGACGTCACCACAGGCCGGAGCCCCCACCATGCCGGTGCCAACGTTGACGTCATTGACGTCCAAGCTGCCGACATTGCGAGGATTTTCATAGTGATCGAGTACTTTTTCACTGTATGCCATTTTGATCTCTCCGATGATGAAGCCGTGCCTGACCGCTCAGCCGCCGCCAGCAGCAGTCAGTGTGCGGCCCACTGGACCGTGCTCAAATCAACACCCGACTGGTGCATCTCCCACAGCGGGGAGAGTTCACGCAGCCGCGTCACCGCCTTGCGAACCTGCTCGATCGCATGGTCGATCTCCTGTTCAGTGGTGAAGCGTCCAATCGAAAAACGGATTGAACTGTGTGCCAGCTCATCGCTCAATCCCAGCGCGCGCAGCACGTAGGAGGGCTCAAGGCTGGCCGAAGTGCAGGCCGAACCACTGGAGACGGCCAGATCCTTGAGCGACATCAGCAACGACTCGCCCTCCACGCAGGCAAAGCTGACGTTGAGAATGCCGCAGACATGCCGTTCGGCATGGCCATTCAAGTGGACCGCATCGAGGCTGCTGATCCCTTGCCACAGCCGGTCACGCAGCGCGGCGATGCGGCTGCATTCCACTCCCATCTCCTCCTTGGCGATTCGAAACGCTTCGCCCATGCCGGCAATCTGATGGGTGGCCAGGGTGCCGGAGCGCATGCCACGCTCATGGCCGCCGCCATGCATCTGCGCTTCGAGACGCACCCGCGGCTTGCGTCGCACATAGAGCGCGCCGATACCCTTGGGGCCATAGATCTTGTGCGCCGAGAAAGAGATCAGATCGATCTTCATCCGCTCCAGATCGATCTCCACCTTGCCCGCGCTCTGCGCCGCATCGACATGCAGCAGCACCTTGCGCGCGCGCGTCACCTCGCCAATGGCGGCAACGTCGTTGATGGTGCCGATTTCGTTGTTGACGTGCATGATCGACACCAGAATGGTGTCATCACGCAGCGCCTGGCCAACCTGCTCGGCAGTGATCAGCCCGGTCGAATCCGGATCGAGATAGGTGACTTCGAACCCTTCACGCTCCAGCTGGCGACAGGTGTCGAGCACGGCCTTGTGTTCGATCTTCGAGGTGATGATGTGCCTGCCCTGCTCGCCATAGAGGTGTGCAACACCCTTGATGGCCAGGTTGTCCGACTCGGTGGCCCCCGAGGTCCAGACGATCTCGCGCGGATCGGCGTTGATCAGATCGGCCACCTGCCGTCGGGCCGTTTCGACGATCTCCTCGGCCTTCCAGCCAAACTGATGGCTGCGCGACGCGGGATTGCCAAAACAGCCATCCATCAACAGACATTCGCTCATCTTCTGAGCGACGCGCGGATCGACCGGCGTGGTCGCCGCATAGTCCATGTAGATAGGTACGCGCATGTTGGTCTGCTCCTCGCTCGTCAATATCCGGGCTGTAGTCGCTCAGCTGGTGCCCAGACGAATATGGGCCAGCGATTCGGTGCCACGCTCTCGGGCAATGAAGTCACGCTGCCGCTTGGCAATGTCCTGCACTTCACGCTTCTCGATCAGGTGTGCGAGGGTGATGCCAGCCAGGAACAGGTGAATCTGCTCGCTGAGGTCACACCACAACTGATGCGTCAGGCACTGTTCGCCACGCTGGCAGTTGCCCTGCCCACCACAGTTGGTGGAGTCGATCGATTCATTGACCGCATCGATGATCTGTACCACCGAGATCTCCTGCCGATCACGGCTCAGGCGATAGCCGCCGCCTGGCCCTCTGACACTGGAAACCAGCTTGTTCTGCCGCAGCCTGGCAAAAATCTGCTCAAGATAGGAGAGCGAAATCTCCTGCCGCTCTGAAATGTCTGCCAGACTGACCGGACCTTCAATGGCATGAATGGCCAGATCGAGCATTGCGGTGACGGCATATCGTCCTTTGGTGGTCAACCTCATGGCATCAGCTCCAGGCAACTTCGTCGATAGGTGAAATGAGTATCCAAAAACCTACTTTACAAGTCAAGTATTGGCTCGACCGCTGGCGCCGGGCGGCACACCTCCCTCCAGGTCGATCACCTCATCCAGAATCTCGATCGTCTCGGCGCAGTGATCGCTGCCCAGCGCCTTCAGGGCGCCACAGATGCCATCGAGCTTGGTGTCGAGCGCATGAATGTGATCGAGCATGGCATGGATCGAGCGCGCCACCGGATCGGGCACATCACGTCCCAGCCCATAGGCATCGAAGCCGAATTTTCTGGCGATGGCTTCGCGGTGCGGTGAAGAGGTCGAGGGAGGCTCACCCGTCAACGGCTGAATGATGCGGCCCGGCACACCGACGACCGTGGCCTCGGACGGTACATTCTTGGTGACCACGGCATTGGAGCCGATCCTTGCCCCGACACCGACTTCGATCGGCCCCAGAATCTTGGCCCCGGCACCCACCACCACCCCATCCCGCAGCGTGGGGTGGCGCTTGCCCGGTTGCCAACTGGTGCCGCCCAAGGTCACACCATGATACACCGTGCAGTCATCGCCAATTTCGGCAGTTTCACCGATCACCACACCCATGCCATGGTCGATGAAGAAGCGGCGACCGATGCGGGCGCCGGGATGAATCTCGATGCCGGTCAGCCAACGGGTCAGGGTCGAAAGAAAACGCCCCAGCCATTTCAATCGGTGCTGCCAGAGCCAGTGACTCACTCGATGCAACAGCACCGCATGCAGCCCCGGATAACAGGTCAGCACCTCCCACAGGGTGCGCGCTGCGGGATCGCGCTCGAATATCGAATCGATCTCTTCACGCAGTCGGGTCAACATGGGCAAGTCCAGTCTTTGATTTCAATGGTCGATGCGCGCCATGGCCGCCGCCAGGATGCCGCGCAGGATGTTGACCTCCATCCGGTCCAGGCCACTGCGCAGCAGCAGCCGCCGCAGCCGGGTCAGCAACTGCCGTGGGTTGTCGGGGTCATAAAAGTCGAGTTCGAGCAGCAGTTTCTGAAGATGGAGGAACAACTGTTCGATCTCGCTGCTGGTTGCCAATGGCACATCCCAGCTGTTCGAGACCGTGGCGATGTCACCTGCCTGCAACCACTGCATCCGCAACTCATAGCTGATCACCTGCACCGCAGCGGCAAGGTTCAGCACCCCGTACTCCGCATCAGCCGGAATCTGCACATGCCAGTGACAGCGGTGCAACTCCTCATTGGAGAGGCCATGCTGCTCATTGCCGAACAGAATCGCGATTTCGGTCTGCGCCGGCAGTTGGCTGAGCCGCTCCGCCAGTTGCCGCGGGTCGAGCAGTGGCCAGGGCACCCGTCGGCTGCGCGCGCTGCTGCCAACGACGAGCTGACAGGAATCGATTGCGTCGTCCAGCGTTGCCACCACCTGCGCCTGCGCCAGCACGTCCGCACCGCCGGCTGAGCGGAACTCGGCCTCGGGCGCCGGAAAACGCACTGGATCGACCAGCAGCAACCGCGTGAGCCCCATGGTCTTCATTGCACGGGCGGCCGCACCGATGTTGCCGGGGTGCGAGGTGCGAAGCAGAACGATCCGGGTGCGATCAAGCATGCAGGCGGGGCTGGCCGAAAAAGAACAAGCGGCCGATTCTAGCAAAGTCACCCCTTTCGTGACAGCAAAGGCCAGCTCGCCAAGCGGGTGGACGACTGATTCCGGCAGCGGCATCCTTTCCGGATCGATTCGGCCGTTCATGCGGCACTGACGACCACTTGTGCATTGCGCACCCACTCGGACGGTTGGCGGGAACAATCCCGGTCAGCGTCCCAACAACCGGTTGAACCAGCTTTTGAGTGTGCCTTTGACCGTGCTCTGCGACGATTGCGCGGCCTCGCCAGCGGTGGCGCCGAGGCGTGACCCGACGCCACAGCCGGACTGAACGGGTTCGCTGCCACTGACAAATGGCAACTCCCGGCACCCGGCCGCAGTCTGAATCGCCGCCATCTGTACTCCAGCCGGCGCACTCCAGCGCCAGGGTCGGGAGTCGATGGCGCCATAGAGTCGCGCCGTCACCTCGAGCGCACCGGTGGCCCCGGTCAGCGGCATTGGCTGGTTGTCATCACGCCCCAGCCAGACCACGGCGACATAGCGGCCATCGAAGCCGGCAAACCAACTGTCGCGCTGATCATTGGTGGTGCCGGTCTTGCCGATCACCCGCCGCGCGATACCCAGTTGCTCATCCAGACGACGTGCGGTGCCTTCGGTCACCACCGCGTAGAGGCCGTGGTGCAGCAGCGCCACTTCGGCTGCGTCGAAGCGCTGCTCGGCACTCACCGGCGGTAACGCTGGAGGCACGCCCTGCTGTGCGGTCAGGCCACCGACGCCATGCAGTGGCACATGGCGCCCGCCGGCGGCAATGGTCTGATAGATCTGCAGCAGCTCCAGCGGTGAGCGCTCAAGTGTGCCCAGCAGCAGCGAGGGATAGGCGGCAATCGGCTGCTCGACACCGAGTTGATGCAGGGTCCTGATCACCTGTGGCAGCCCCAGGTCGAGACCGAGCCGCACCGTGGCCTGGTTGTAGGAGTTGGCCAACGCACGATAGAGCGGCACGCTGCCATGGCTCTTCTGGTCATAGTTGCCCGGACTCCATGAGCGACCATTGGCATCGCGCAGCCTGAGCGGCTGATCTTCGAGCGGCGTGTCGAGACGATAGCGCGACGGCTGCGTCAAGGCGGTGAGATAGACCGCCGGCTTGATCAGCGAACCGATCGGTCGGCGGCTGTCGAGCGCACGGTTGAAGCCAAAGAACGTTCCCTGTCGATCGCCCACCACGGCCACCACCTGCCCGCTGTCGATTTCGGCCATCACCACCGCGCCATTCAGCGTCCCGGCCGGCAACGCATGTTTTCTCTCCAACGCGTCGATGCCCTCACGCAACGCCCGCTCGGCCTGGCGCTGAATTTCAGGATCAAGATGAGTAAAGATACGCAATCCGTTGATATTGTTTTTCAAGTCGACCTGATCGTGTTGCAACTCACGCCGCACCAGGTCGAGATAGGCCGGATGCTGATTGGCGAACTCCCGCGCCCTGACCCCGAGCGGTGCATTGCGGGAAGCGGTTGCCTGCTCCGGGGTGATCATCCGCTCTGCCAGCAGTCGCTCGATCACCACATCACGGCGGCCACGCGCCGCAACCGGGTCACGAAACGGGTCATAAAGTGAAGGGCCCTTGATCATCCCCACCAGCAAGGCCATCTCCGGCAGGTTGAGCTGATCGAGTGGACGACTGAAATAGTGGCGACTGGCCAGTTCGACGCCATGAATCGCCCGCGGTCCCTGCTGACCGAGGTAGATCTCGTTCAGATAGGTTTCGAGAATCAGCGACTTGTCATAGTGCAACTCGAGCAGCAGCGCCATCAAGGCTTCGACCCCCTTGCGCCACAGGCTGCGTTCGCCGCTCAGGAACAGGTTCTTGACCAATTGCTGCGTCAGGGTGCTGCCCCCCTCTTCGACCTGACCGGCCCGCAGGTTGGCCCAACTGGCCCGCAGGATCGACCAGAGCGAGATGCCATGGTGATCAAAGAAGCGACGGTCCTCCACCGCCAGCAGGATGGCGATCAGCGGTTGCGGCACCTGGTCGATGGCCAGCGGCTGACGATCTTCATGCAGCCGTGTCTCGATCGAGCCGATTTCGAGCGGCTCCAGCCGCACACTGGCGACGTCACGGCCATCTTCCTGCCGCAACTCGGTGATGCGCCCGCCGGCAAAGCGCAGCCGCAGCCGGCGGGCCGGCTCGTCACCCTCAGCGAAGCGAAAACCGCGGTGCCAGAAGGCCACCTCACCGGCTTCGCGGTGGGCCTCTCCGGGTTCCTTCAACCCGGCAACGAAACGGTAACCCAGCGCCGCCAGTTCGGTCGTCAGCCGCTCCTCGCTGAGCAGCTCTCCTTCACGCAGCAGCAGCGGCCGCGCATGGACCCGCGCCGGTGGCTGGTAGCGGTGTTGCTCGAAATAGTCGACGATCTGTGCATCCAGATAGACGCAGAAGGCCGTCAACAGGGCTGCCAGCGCCACCAGACTCTTGATCAGGCCAGACCTCAACCGCATCGACCGTCAGAATGTTCAGCAGGGCCAGCCGAAGCGGCCGGGATCAGCCAGGATCGCCGGTTTCGACTTGCGTACGGGCCAGCAATTCCGATAATGCCAAGCTGGTCCAGATTTTTCATTCGAAGTACAGGAAAACCATGACACGCTACCATGTCTACGGCATCGGCAATGCCCTGGTCGACAAGGAGTTTGAGGTTGAAGAGCATTTTTTGACCGAACAGGGCATCGACAAGGGCGTGATGACGCTGGTTCCCCATGAGCAACAGGAGCAGTTGCTGACACAGTTGAAACAGCGCTACGGCGTCAAAAAACGTGCCAGCGGCGGCTCCGCCGCCAACACCATTATTGCCGTCAGCCATTTCGGCGGCAAATGCTACTACGCCTGCAAACTCGGTGATGACGAGCCGGGTGACTTCTATCTGCATGACCTGACCCAAGCTGGCGTCAGCAGCAACATCAATGGCGCGCGCCCGGCTGGCGGCGTGACTGGTCGCTGTCTGGTAATGGTGTCGGCCGATGCCGAACGGACCATGCACAGTTTTCTTGGCATCTCGGCCACCCTGGACATCGAGGACATCGACTTTGATGCGCTGAAGCGGTCGGAGTTCCTCTACCTCGAGGGCTATCTGGTCACTTCCGACAGCAGCCGTGCGGCAGCCATTGCGGCACGGGAGTTTGCCGAACGGCATGGCATCAAGACCAGCCTCACCTTCTCCGATCCGAACATGGTGCAACATTTCAAGCCGGGCATTTCAGCGATGCTGGGAAACGGCGTCGATCTGCTCTTTTGCAATGAGCATGAGGCACGCCTGTTCACCGGCGCCGAATCGCTGATGGATGCCGCCGAGCAACTGCGCAGGGTGGCAAAACAGTTCGCCATCACCTGTGGCGCCCGAGGTGCCCTGCTGTACGATGGCGCAGGCCTGATCGAGGTGGATTCCGTGCCAGTCCATGCCATTGACACCAATGGCGCCGGAGACATGTTCGCGGGCGCCTTCCTCTATGCCCTGAACCATGGGTATGACTTCACCGCCGCCGGCCGACTGGCCAACCGTGCGGCAGCGGCTGTGGTGTCGCGCTTCGGACCACGGCTGGAAGCAGAGCAACATGCCGAGCTGCTTCGGCAGCACGCAGAAAAGAGCTGGAACCAGAATAGATAATAAAGAGGGTGTCGACAGAGCGGGGCGCTCTGCATCGATGCCGCAGGAAGCCAGAACAGCCAGCAGGAGCCTGACCATGTCGATGACTCACTCCGCAGTGCGCTCCCCCGCCAGCAGCCACTATCAGGGGCGCAATGTGCCCTGGCTGCTGGCTCACTGGGCAGCCGTCCGGCCCGATCATCCATTTCTGATCTGGGAACCCTTCTCGGGCGCCACCCGCAGTTGGAGTTACCGCCAGTTCCATGCCGAGGTGCGCCGTCTGGCCGCCGGCCTTGCCGCCCTCGGCGTCAAACCGACCGAGCGGGTGCTGATTCACCTCGACAACTGTCCCGAGTCACTGCTGGCCTGGTATGCCTGCGCCGAACTGGGTGCGGTCGGGGTCACCACCAACACCCGCAGCGTCGGTCCCGAGGTCGCCTATTTTGCCGCCCATTCGCAAGCGGTGGGCGCCATTACCCAACCCGCTCATGCTGATCTGATTGCCCGCGAAGCCAAAGGCATTCGCTGGCTGGCGGTCACCGACAATGATGCCGGTGCTTCACCACTTTCCAGCGAATTCCTGCCCGATCAGGCAATTCCATTTGGCTCGCTGCTGGCCGACAGCATGGCCCCCGCCTACCCCTCGGCAGCCCTGGCGCCGGCCGGAATCCAATACACCTCCGGCACCACATCACGCCCCAAGGCGGTGGTCTGGACCCATGCCAACGCCCTGTGGGGCGCCCAGATCAATGCCCGTCACCTGGAGCTGACTTCAAACGACGTCACCCTCACCCATCTGCCGCTGTTCCACACCAATGCCCAATCCTATTCGGTGCTCGGTTCACTCTGGGTCGGTGGCACCGTGGTGCTGCAGCCACGCTTCTCGGCCAGCCGGTTCTGGGAGGTTTCGCTGCGCCACGGCTGCACCTGGAGCTCGATGATTCCCTTCTGCCTGAAGGCGCTGCTGCAGCAGGAGCGACCGCCACGGCACAGCTATCGGGTCTGGGGCAACGGCATCTGTGCGCCGCCGACCGATGCCTACTTCGGCGTCACCAGCCTTGGCTGGTGGGGCATGACCGAAACCATCACCCACGGCATCGTCGGCGATCTGCACTTTCCCAATGCATCACTTTCGTGTGGCCGTCCCGCGCCCGAATATGAGATCGCCGTGCTGGATGACGATGGCGTGCCGGTCGATCCGGGTGAAACCGGGCATCTGCTGATTCGCGGCATTCGTGGTGTCTCGCTGTTTCTGGAGTATCTCGACAACCCGGAGGCCACCCGCGACAGCTTCGACGAAGCTGGCTGGTTCCGTACCGGCGATCGGGTGCGACCGATGCCCGATGGCCATGTCTTCTTCGCCGACCGCGACAAGGACATGCTGAAGGTGGGAGGCGAGAATGTCGCCGCCTCGGAGATCGAAAGCGTGATTCGCGGCACCGGCTGGATTGATGAGGTGGCAGTGGTGGCGCAGCGCCATCCGATGCTCGACGAAGTGCCGGCCGCCTTTGTCATCGCCAACCCCGACGCGCCCGCCGATCTGGCGGCCAGGCTGATCGACCATTGCCGCACCCAGCTGGCCGATTTCAAGGTGCCGCGCAACGTCATGGTGGTCGATGAACTGCCGCGCTCGACGCTGGAGAAGATCAACAAGGCGGAGCTGCGCAAACGCCTTCCCGTATCTGAGTGAAGCAGGGCCCACGATGGAACCTTCCGGCATGGAGCCACGTCAACACGTTCTGATGTGCCGGGAGCGCTCGACCTGGCCCTGCTGGCTGATGGCAGCTCTGCTCTGGCTGCTGGGCAGCGCCATGCCTCTGTCGGCGCAGCCCGTGGTGCTGGATGAGGCATCTTCCTGCACGGACATCACCGCGCACCTGCAGATCTACACTGACCCGAGCAATCAGGTCGATATCCGGACACTGCTCACGCCTGCCTACCAGCACCAATTCATGCCGCTGAAGCGCTCACGGCTGTGGCTCAATCGACCCGACGCCACCACCTGGATCAAATTCGAGATCGCACCGGGTGACCCGCACCAACCCAATCGCCTGCTCCATCTCGGTCATGCCTCATTGAGCGAGGCAACACTGTTCGCAGTGGATGGCAGCGGAAAAATCATCAACCCCCGATCGGTTGATCCGACATTTGACGACTCTGACAGCCGCGCTGCCTTGAAACAGGTGTTTCTGATCAAGCCTGTCTCGCAATCCACCACCTACTACCTGCGCCTGCACCACCCGCTGCCGATTGCACTCGACCCCACCATCTGGGTCCCCAATGCACTGCTGCAGAAGATCGAGTGGTTCCAGTGGATGTCCGGCACTTTCTTTGGGCTGATGACGGCGGTCATTCTGTTCAATCTCCTGATGTTCTTCGCCAATCGGGAACCCGCCAACCTCTACTATGGCGCCTTCCTGCTGTCGATGACCCTGTTGCAGGCATTGATCGATGGCAAGTTTTTCAACCTGGTGCCGATCGATGCAAAATGGCTGGGAAAAAGCGCGATCCTTGCCGTACTGCTGACCAACTACACTGCACTGCGCTTTGCCCGTGTATTTCTGTTGCAGGATGCGCATGAAGGGCGCTGGAGCCGGTTGAATCGCCTCGGCGAGTGGATTGTCATTCTCGCTGCCCTGAGCGCACTCTTTCTATCCAATATCGTATTGCTGTACCAGTTGGCGCTCGCCTGTTCGGCACTTTTCACCCTCTTTCTGCTGCTGCTCAGCCTCTACCGTGCCCAACAGGGCTACCGCCCAGCCCTTTACTACTTCTGTGGCCGCATGTTGCTGCTGCCCGTGCTGCTGATGATGATCCTGCATGCGCTTGGCGGCACCGACATCCAGATCCTCGCCGGCAAGGGAGTGATGGGGGTGGCAGCCATCGAGGGCATCATCCTCTCACTGGCACTGCTGCATCGAATCCGCCTGATGGAACAGTGGCACCTGGCCGAACGACACCAGGATGAGCGGCGGCAGGTCGAAATTCGTGCCCGCCGCAAGCTGATCGCCAAGATCACCCAGGAGTTGCGTGATCCTCTGAGCGGCATCCATGGCATGAGCGAACTGCTCATCGATGCCGATCTTGGCAAAGATGAAAAAAATCAGGCACGCACCATTCACCAGGCGGCTGAAAAGGCCATCTATCTGGTTGACCGGGCTCAGAATACCGTCGGCCTGGAATCGGACACCCTGCAGCTTCATGTCGATGAGTTCGATCTGCAACAACTGCTCGATGAAGTGGTCGCGCAGGCCCGCCTGATTGCCGATCCGCAACGGATCACCTTGACCGTTGCCCTCGATCCCAGACTGGCAGAGACTGCCCAGGGCGATCCGCGCCGCATCAAACAGGCACTGGTCGAGCTGGTCAGCAATGCCATCGCAGCGATTCATGCCGGTGAAGTGCGGATCGGCGTTGAGGCCCTGAGCGAAAGCCCCGGTCTGCGCTTCACCGTCAGCGATCAGGGGCCTGGCATTCCCGAACCGATTCAACAGCTGCTCGACCTGCCCCTGCATCGGATGCTGGTCGAACTGGAGTCGCGCGAACAGGGCGGATTGGGCTTGCCGATCGTCAAATGGTTGGTGACCGGCATGGGCGGCCAACTGAGCTTCGTCAGCCATGCCGGCCGCGGCAGCTCGATCAGCTTCACCCTGCCAAGCCCCGAGTTACTGCCAGTCTCGTCATCGACGGCAGCCGACGGTATCCGACTGTCCGGCCAGCGCATTCTGATCGTCGAAGGCAACGAAACCATCCGCGACACCCTGCTGATCCGTTGCCGACGCTGGGGCATGGATGCCCTGGCGGCCAGCAACAGCAACCAGGCCATCGCCCTGATTCGCGACCAGGGTCACCTCGGCAAGGGTTTCGACTTTCTGCTGCTCGAACAGGAGAGCAGCCCGTTGTCAGGGCTGGAACTGGCCCTCAAAATCAACCAAGAAGGGCTGTCGCCCTCTCCCGTGATGATCCTGCTGCTCGGCTTCGGCGCCGCCCCCACCTCGGAGCGGTTGCGCCATGCAGGCATCGCCAAGGTGCTGACCAAGCCGATTCATGGCGCGCAACTGCAACGGCTGCTCGGCGATCTGTTGCCGCGCAAAGCGATCGAGTCGACTTCACACAGCCCGGATGCCGACAGCCGGGTCCTGATCTTCGAACGCGATCCGGCCACGCTCGACCATCTGCGCAAGCTCTTCCTCAAACTGAAGGTCTCCGTCGAGGGTGTCAGCGAACGCAGCTCCCTGCTGCAACGGATCAAACAGACCCATTATGACCTGATCCTGATCCACCATGAGCCACCACTGCTCGATGCCCTTGATCTCGGCCAGAGAATTCGAGCCTGGGAGTTGCAGTCCAATCGACTGCCCACGCCGCTGGTCGTCATCGACGGTCCTGACCGGCCGGAGAGTGACTGGCAAGCCAGCGGCATCAATGCCCGCCTAGAGCCGCCATTCGAGCTGGAGCCACTGCGCCGCCTGATGGCACAGTGGTGCGGTGACTGAGAAGGGCGTCCAGCAGGAGGCATCGAAGGAGGCATGGCCATCGGCCACCGGGCTGCACCAGAGGGTCTGGGTGGCGTTGCCGTTCCAGATGTCGATGCGCTGCACGCCCGCTTGCCCGCTTTCGAATAGCGTGAACAGGCAGCGGCCGACATCCGGACCGGTTTCATTGGTGGTGATCATGGACGCATGGGTAGAGCGGGATTGTGACTTCCCCTCGACGGCGCCATGAATTTTCACCATGGCAGCGCTGCTCCACTGCTCACTGTCGATAAAAAGGCCGCCCTGTCATGGCCACTGGCGATGCCGTACCATCCGGGTTCTTTTTGGGTTTCAGCTTCAGGAACAGAGCATGAGTGATGCCGAACTGCAGAACCGGCAACTGTTGACACATCTGGCCGATGGCCAGTTTCACTCGGGTGAGGTCCTGGGCAGGCTGCTGGGCATCAGCCGCGCGGCGATCTGGAAGCGGTTGCAGCGCTTGCAGGAGTCCGCCGGCATTGCCATCGAGCGGCGTCATGGCAAGGGCTATCGCATCGACGGTGGCCTCGATCTGCTCGATGCGGCAGCCATCCGCGCGCAGCTCGATCCGGAGGCGCTGCGCCAGCCACTCAGACTCGATCTGCACTGGTCGACCGATTCGACCAACAGCCGGCTGGTCGAGGCGGCCCAGACCGCCAGCATCCATGGTCTGGTCTGTCTGGCCGAACGGCAAACCGCCGGCCGTGGGCGGCGTGGCCGCAACTGGTTCAGCCCCTTTGGCGGAAACCTCTACCTGTCGCTCGGCTGGTCGTTCAACGCCGGCGTCAGCACGCTCGAAGGGCTGAGTCTGGCGGTCGGAGTGGCGCTGGCCCGCACGCTGGAGCAGCTTGGCATTGAGGGCGCGCTGCTGAAGTGGCCCAATGACCTGCTGATCGACCAGGGCAAGGTGGCGGGGATTCTGATCGAGACCGTCGGCGACATGGACAGCCACTGTCAGGTGGTGATCGGCGTGGGGGTCAACGTGCGCATGCCCGCGGCAGCCGAGGCGGCGATCGATCAACGCTGGAGCGATCTGCAGCGCCACCTCGCCGAACCACTGTCGCGCAACCGGCTGACGGCGCTGCTGCTCAATCAGCTGGTGGCGATGCTGTCGCAGTTTCATCGACAGGGTTTTGCCGCCTTTGCCGAGGCGTGGAATCAGCGTGACCTCTGTGCCGGCCAGGCGGTGGTGATTCGCGGGCTGCACAGTGCCATCGAGGGCATTGCCTGTGGCGTTGATCAGCGCGGTGGCCTGCAGCTGCGCACCGCGGCGGGCATCGAGGTGATCCGCAGCGGCGAAGTCTCGCTCAGGATGCAGTGATGTTGCTCGAATTCGATCTCGGCAACTCCCGGGCCAAATGGCGTCTGCTCGGCGCGCCACCGGGCGAGCTGGCCAGCGGCGACTTTCGCATCGGTCCGGAGGGCGTGATCGGCACCCTGGCACTGCCCGCACAGCAGTTGCCGATCAGCCGGATTCGCGCCGGCAGCGTGGCCGGAGCGCAAATCAATGAGGCGCTGACCCAGCTCTGTCGGCAATGGTGGAACCTGGTGCCCGAGTTCGCCCAGAGTCAGGCGCACTGTGCCGGGGTCAGCAATGGCTACCAGTTTCCCCAGCGGCTGGGCGTCGACCGCTGGCTCGCCCTGCTGGCGGCTTACCATCGACCGGACCGGCAGAACCGCCCCTGCGCAGTGGTCGACTGTGGCAGCGCCATCACCCTTGATCTGCTGCAGGCCGATGGCAAGCATCTGGGTGGTTACATCGTCCCGGGTCTTCGCATGGTCAGTGAGGTGCTCAGCTCCCGCACCCGATTGATCAGGATCGATGAATTGCCGCTGGGCGAAATTTCGCCGGGGCGGGTCACCGACCAGGCGATCGGGCATGGTGTGATGCGAATGCTGCATGGCCTGCTGGACAATCTGGAGGAGTATCTCGGTAGGGATTACCGGCTCTACTTCACCGGTGGCGATGGCGAGCGGCTGCTGCGAAGCCTGAAGCTGCCCGGCAGCTACCACTCCGATCTGGTGCTCGATGGCCTGGCCTGGGCCGTTCCGTGACGCTTTTCAGACCGGGATGTCGCCATGAGAAACCTGTTCCTGCTGTTGTTGCTGCTGAATCTGCTGCTGGCGTTGTGGGAGGGGCAACCCCATCTGCTGCGGCAGCACGGGCGGGTCGCGCTCCTGACCCCAGCAGCAGTGGACGAACTGCCGTCGTGGGTGCTGCGCGCGGAGCTTGATGCCGCCGCCGGGACACCCGAACCGCCAACCGAACCGATGCCCACTCTTCCGCTCGCCCGCCTGCAACCAGTCACCCCGGAGCAGGGCGCAACGGAACGCGAACCGCTGCGCTGTTACCAACTCTCTCCTTTCGTTGACGCAGCGCAGCGTGATGGCGTGCTGCGACGGCTGGCCAGCGCGAATTTCGTGCTGCTGGCGCCGCTGCCGACACTCAGCTTTGATGTCTCCTGGGCGCTGACACTGCCGCTGCCGGTTGGTGCCACCAAGGCCCGACTCGAACGCAGTCTGAGCGCGCTCGGATTCGAGCACCATGTCGGCCAGGACCAGGCGGGAGTGGCGCAGCAGATCGTCAGCGGTTTCGCCAGCGTGGAGGCCGCCAATGCGGCGCAACTGCGGCTGGCGCAGCAGGGCTTTCTGTTTCGGGTCGAGCGACGGCAGGCACCGCCCTCTGTCCAGCGCATCACCCTTGCCACCGCCTCGATCGAGGCCGTCGCTGAGCGGCTTGAGGCCCTGCTGCAGAACGGCGATGGCCACCGCCTCGAAGCGGTGGTGGTGCCGTGCGAGGGTGAACTGGTTCCGGTCGAACCCTGATCGAGCGCCGTTGGCACACCGCTGCGGCATGGCTGATCATTGCTGGCGCCACGGGTGGCCGGACCCGCACCAAAATGTGACCACCGGCTTACCCTCGAATGAAACGTTACGGTATCATTGCGCGATTTTTTCGAGGTCGATAGGGAGTTCTGACTTCGCTTGCGGAACAGCAGTGCGTCGTCAGTCAGGTTTGCACCGCTTTACGTCACGTCAGTCAGGAGGACATCGTTGGAACCCACCAACATTCTTGATCCCGATTACTTTCATCGGGTGGTCGACTGTCAATGGGCCTGTCCGGCCCACACCCCGGTTCCCGAATATATCCGTCTGATTGCCGCTGGCCGTTATGACGATGCCTATCTGGTCAACTGGCACTCCAATGTCTTTCCCGGCATTCTCGGGCGAACCTGCGACCGTCCCTGCGAACCGGCCTGCCGGCGCGGCCGGGTCGAACAGGAGCCGGTGGCCATCTGCCGTCTGAAGCGGGTGGCGGCCGACTACAAGAGCGACATTCGCGCACGGTTGCCGCAAGCGCCCTTTGCCAGCAATGACAAGCGCATCGCGCTGATCGGCGCCGGGCCGGCTTCGCTGACCGTGGCGCGCGACCTGCTGCCGCTGGGTTATCAGGTCGATCTGTTCGATGGCGCGCCAAGCGCGGGCGGCATGATCCGCACCCAGATTCCGGCATTCCGCCTGCCCGAGAGTGTGATCGACGAAGAGGTCGGCTATGTGCTCGACCTGGGGGTCAAGGCCCACTTCGGCCACTGGGTCGGCAGCCTGGCCGAACTGTTGACGAAGGGCTACGACGCCATCTTCATCGGCACCGGTGCTCCGCGCGGGCGTGACCTCGATCTGCCGGGTCGCCAGCAGGCGGCCGCGTCGATTCACCTCGGCATCGACTGGCTCTCCAGCGTTTCCTTTGGTCACACCCAGAAGATCGGTGCGCGGGTGATCGTGCTGGGTGGCGGCAACACCGCGATGGATTGCTGTCGCACCGCACGGCGGTTGGGCGGCGAGGATGTCCGGGTGGTGGTGCGCAGCGGCTTCGACGAGATGAAAGCCTCGGCCTGGGAGATCGAGGATGCGATGCATGAAGACATCCCGATCCACAACTTTCTGGTGCCCAAGGCGTTTTTGCATGACAACGGCCGACTGACCGGCATGCTGTTCGAACCGGTACAGCCGGTTTACGACGAAGCGGGGCAGCGCAAGCTGCTGCCGACCGGTGAACCGCTGGTCGAGATGGCCTGCGATGAGGTGCTGATTGCGGTGGGGCAGGAGAACAGCTTTCCCTGGATCGAGCGCGACATCGGCATCGAGTTCAACCGCTGGGGGCTGCCGGTACTCGACGAGACCACACTGCAATCGACACTGCCCAAGGTCTTCTTTGGTGGCGATGCCGGTTTTGGACCAAAGAACATCATCTAGGCAGTGGCCCATGGCCATCAGGCGGCACTGTCGATCGATCTGTTCTGTCGTGGCGAATCGCCTGCGGCGCGGCCACCGGCCCAGATCGCGCTGGCCAGCCAGAAGCTCGGCATTCACGAGTGGAGCTACGACAACGAAATCTCGCTCGATCAGCGGCGCAAGGTACCGCTTCAAGAGAAGCGCATCGCGCTGCTCAACCTCAATCTGGAGGTAGAGCGCGGCTTTGATCCGGATCTGGCCTACAAGGAGGCAGAGCGTTGCCTCAACTGTGACATGCAGACGGTCTTCACCGCCAGCCAGTGCATCGAGTGTGATGCCTGTGTCGACATCTGTCCGGTCGACTGCATCACCTTCCTGCCGCAGATGAGTGAAGCCAGCGAGGCGCAGTTGCGCGAGCAGTTGAAGGTGCCGGCGCACCAGCTCGATCAGCCGCTCTACCTCTCCACGGCGCTCAACACCGGTCAGGTGATGATCAAGGATGAGAACGTCTGTCTGCATTGCGGTCTGTGTGCCGAGCGCTGCCCCACCGCAGCCTGGGACATGCAGAAATTCGTCATCGATCTGCCCAAGGCGGGGGCCTCATGTCGCAGCCACTGAAAAGCATCAACGACTTCGTCGTCAAGTTCGCCAACGTCAATGGCACCGGCTCGGCCAGTGCCAACCTGCTGTTTGCCAAGTCGATTCTGCGCATGGGGGTGCCGATCGCGCCGCGCAACATCTTTCCCTCCAACATCCAGGGACTCCCGACCTGGTATGAGGTGCGGGTGAGCGAGCGTGGCCATCTTGGCTGCCGTGGCGGCGTCGACTTCATGGTGGCGATGAATCCGCAGACCTGGGATCAGGACATCGCCTCGATCGAGCCGGGCGGCTACCTGCTCTATGATTCGACCAAGCCGCTGCCGGCCAGCAAGTTCCGCAGTGACATCACGGTGTTCGGCGTGCCGCTGATGGAGATCTGCAACCGTGAGCCGGGCGATGCCCGCCAGCACCAGTTGCTGAAGAACGTGCTCTATGTCGGTGTGCTGTCGGCACTGCTCGACATCGAACTCGAGGTGCTCGATCAACTGATCGCCGAGGAGTTCAAGGGCAAGGCCAAGCTGATCGCCCCCAACCAGAAGACCTTGCGGCTGGGGCGGCAGTACGCGCTCGATCACTTTGCCTGTCCGATCGGACTCAGGGTCGAGCGGGCCGATGGGGTCGGCGAGCGCATCTTTATCGATGGCAACACGGCGGCGGCGCTCGGTGCACTGTACGGCGGTGCGACGGTGGCGGCCTGGTACCCGATCACCCCTTCCTCCTCGGTGGCGGAAGCATTCATGCACCATGCCGAGCGGATGCGCGTCGATGCCGAGGGCAAGCGCAAATACGCGGTGATTCAGGCCGAGGATGAGCTGGCCTCGATCGGCATCGTCATCGGCGCCGGCTGGAACGGCGCCCGCGCCTTCACTGCCACCTCGGGCCCTGGCATCTCGTTGATGACCGAATTCCTCGGGCTGGCCTATTTTGCCGAGATTCCGGCGGTGCTGTTCGACGTGCAGCGCGGCGGCCCCTCGACTGGCATGCCGACCCGCACCCAGCAGTCGGACATTCTCGCCTGCGCCTACGCCAGCCATGGCGACACCAAGCACATCCTGCTGCTGCCCGATGGACCAGGCGAATGTTTCGAGTTCGGTGCGCTGGCCTTCGATCTGGCCGACCGCTTCCAGACACCGGTCTTCGTGATGTCGGACCTCGACATCGGCATGAACGACCGCCTCTGCGCACCGCTGAGCTGGGATGACAGCCGCAGGTTCGACCGCGGCAAGGTGATGGATTTCGCTGCGCTGGAGGCAGGCAAGACCTTCGGCCGCTACCTCGACGTCGACGGCGACGGCGTCTGCTACCGCACCTATCCCGGCACCCATCCGGCCCGTGGCGCCTACTTCACCCGCGGCACCACCCGCGACCCCTTCGCCCGTTACAGCGAAGAGGGCGATGTCTATGTCGACAACATGGAGCGGCTGCTGCGCAAGTTCGAAACCGCCAAGAGCTGGGTGCCGGCACCGCTGGAGCTGGACGCCGGTCGGGAATATGGCGTGATCTTCTACGGCTCGTCAGCGCCCGCCATGGATGAGGCCGTCGAGCTGCTGGCGGCCCGGGGACTCCAACTCGACACGCTGCGGGTTCGGGCCTTCCCGTTTGCTGCGTCGGTGCGCGAATTCGTCGAACGTCACCGCCTGGTCTTCGTCGTCGAACAGAACCGCGACGCGCAGCTGCGCACCCTGCTGATCAATGAAGAGGAGATCGATCCGGCGCGGCTGCTGCCAGTGTGCCACTATGATGGCACGCCGATCACCGCCCGGGCGATCATCGCCGGGATCGAGGCCAGGCTCGATCTGCTCAAGGTGACCCCACTGCGCAAACGGAGCTGAACATGACCTATCTGGCCAAACCGAAGCTGCACCATCCCGATCTGCCACGCAACCAGCTCGGACTCACCCACCGCGACTACGAGGGGGCGATCTCGACCCTCTGCGCCGGCTGCGGCCATGATTCGATCAGCGCCGCCATCGTACAGGCCTGCTACGAAATGAGTCTGCCGGCCCACCGCATCGCCAAGCTCTCCGGCATCGGCTGCTCATCGAAGACCCCGACCTATTTTCTCGGCCTGTCGCACGGCTTCAACAGCGTGCATGGCCGAATGCCCTCGGTGCTGACCGGCGCCTACATGGCCAACAAGGATCTGATCTACATCGGCGTCTCCGGCGATGGCGACTCGGCCTCGATCGGTCTTGGGCAGTTCGCCCACAGCATGCGCCGTGGCATCAACATGACCTACATCGTCGAGAACAACGGTGTCTACGGGCTGACCAAGGGGCAATTTTCGGCCACCGCCGACTATGGCGCGGTCAGCAAGCGGGGCGTGAAGAACTTCGACGAAGCGATCGATCTGGTCACGCTGGCGATCCAGATGGGCGCCACCTTCGTCGCCCGCAGCTTCTCGGGCGACAAGCGCCAACTGGTGCCGCTGCTCAAGGCGGCCATCCACCACCAAGGGGCGGCCTTCATCGATGTCATCTCACCCTGCGTCACCTTCAACAACCACAAGGGCTCGACCAAGAGCTTCGATTACGTGCGTGAGCACAATGCCGTGGTCAACCGCCCCGACTTCATTCCGCTGCGTGACGAGATCACCGTCGACTACCCGGCCGGCGCAGTCGAAGCGGTGACGCTGCACGATGGCAGCGTGCTGCGACTGGCCAAGTGCGACCATGACTACAACCCGCGTGACCGGGTGGCCGCCATCAACTGCATCCAGGAGCGGCAGCAGCGCGGCGAGGTGGTGACCGGTCTGCTCTTCATCGATCCCGATGCAGTGGATCTGCATGAAGAGATGGGCAATGTCGACACCCCCTTCAACCAGCTCGACGATGCCGCACTCTGCCCCGGCAACGCGGCGCTGCAACAGCTCAATCAGAGTTTCCGCTGAAGGAGAACGCCATAGCGCCATCGCTCAAACCAGAGCCAGCAAAGGGCGGCCGCGCGCCGGCCGGGGGCTGTGATGTTTGACACTGCAGCGCTCGATGCAGTGCTGCAGCTGGGCGTCGCCCTGGCGATCGGTCTGCTGGTCGGCCTCGAACGGGGCTGGAAGAGCCGGGAGCTGGGCGAAGGGCGGCGCATCGCCGGATTTCGCACCTTCGGGTTGACCGGCCTGCTCGGCGGCGTGGCCGGACTGCTCTCGCTCGACCAGGGTCCGCTGCCGATCGGGCTGATCTTTCTGGCGCTGGCGCTGCTGCTGGCAGTGGTCTATGCCCGCACCACCTCGGCTGACCCTGCCGCCAACATCAGCATCACCACCCTGATTGCACTGCTGCTCACCTTCGCGCTGGGGGCACTGGCCACCTACCTCGACATCGCGCTGGCTGCCGCGGCCGCAGTGGTGGCCACGCTGCTGCTCGACCTCAAGTCGACCCTGCATGGCTGGCTCAATCGGCTCGAGGAGCGCGAACTGACCGCGCTGCTGCGCCTGCTGCTGATCTCGGTGGTGGTGCTGCCGTTTCTGCCAAATGAACAGCTCGGTCCCTGGCAGGCGATCAACCCCCATGAACTCTGGTGGATGGTGGTGCTGATCTCGGGCATCTCCTTCTACGGCTACGTGATGGTCAAGCTGTTGGGCCAGCGCCGCGGACTGGCGCTGACCGCGCTCTTTGCCGGGCTGACCTCATCCACCGCACTGACGCTGCACTTTTCGCGACTGGCGCGCCAGCAGCCCGAACAGGCCAGGTTACTGGGGAGCGGCATTCTCTTCTCCTGTTCGGCCATGCTGCCGCGCATGCTGCTGATGATCCTGGTGCTGAATGCCGCCCTGATTCCGCCACTGCTGCTGCCGTTCATGGCCATGGAGGCGGTCATCCTGCTGCCGGCCCTCCATGGCTGGTTGCGGGCCGACCGTGTCGGCACCTTCGAACCGACCCCGCTCAGCAACCCGGTCGAACTGAAGGCGGCCTTCGGCTTCGGCCTGCTGCTGACCTTGGTGGTCATCCTCTGTGCCGCCGCGCGCCAATTGATTGGCGACGAAGCGCTGCTGCCGGTGGCGCTGATCTCCGGCATTGCCGATGTCGACGCCATCACCATGCTGCTCAGCCGGCTCAGCCTGACCGAAGTGAGCCCGACCACCTCGCTGGCCGGCATCATTGCCGTGGCGGTCAGCAACAACCTGGCCAAAGCGGCGCTGGCGATCCTGATCGGTGGCCAGCGAACTGGCTGGCGGGTGGCACTGCCATTGATCGGCTCGGCCGGCGTCGGCCTGTCGTTCTGGCTGCTCTGGCTCTGAACTGCCGGCCATCGCGGCAGGCGCTGCCGCGCTGAAACGGACGTGTCGGCCTGTCAGAAAACGTACCTTCCCTGCAGAACTGATCGGAGAATCATCCGAATCCGCTCCCGTTTTACGGGAAATCAGAGCGATTGGAGGGGGATGATGGAGATGATTCGAGCCTGAACCATGCCGGGTTTGCTGGACGGTTGAATCAAGCACTGCGGCCTCGACATGCCCGCCGATGGACGGGCGCAGTCGATGCACAGGGTGTTGCGATACTGCTGCGTCTCCGGAAAGATCGCGCCTCAGCGCCCCTTGAACCGCGGTGAACGTTTCTCCTGAAAGGCGCGGGCGCCTTCGCGCAGATCCTGCGAGTTCATCGCCGCTTCCATGCCCTGGCGGGCGCGTGCTTCGTCGAACAGGCCGCGGGCGAGCTGGTTGAGGCAGGATTTCATCCCCCTCACCGCCAGCGGCGCATGTTCGGTCAACCGCTGTGCCATCTGCGCGGTGGTGAGTGGCAGATCGGCCAGAGGCACCAGTTGATCGAGATAGCCGCAGGCCAGCAGCTCCTCGGCCGTCAGTCTCTGCGCCAGCAGCAACAGCCGCCGCGCCATGCCGAGACCCAGCAGTTCGATCAACCGCCGCATGCCGTTGGGGTAGTAGTGCACCCCCAACCGGGCCGCCGGAATCTGCAACTGCATCCCCTCGACGCCGATGCGAAAGTCGCAGCCCAGACTGAGGTCGACGCCACCGCCATAGACCGCGCCATTGAGCGCGCAAACCGTCGGAATCGACAACGCGGCCAACCGGCTCACCACGTCGTCGAGTGTGACAGCACTCTGCGGTTCGCTGCCGATGTCGCTGATATCGAAACCGGCACAGAAGGTCTTGTTGCCGGCGGCGGTCAGCACCAGCACCCGCAGGCGGGCATCGGCCTCGACCCGATCGAGCAGTTCAAGAAGGTGCGGCAGCTCGGCGGCCGGCAGCCGGTTGTGGGTCTCGGGCCGGTTGAGGCTGAGGGTGGCGATGGGGCCATCCAGTTGCAGATCGCACAGTGTGTTCATCGCCATGTCCTTCGCCAGAGAGTGAAACAACGGCCGCACGGTATCACGCTTCGACCTCCTGGCGCAGCGTGACGAACTCCTCGGCGGCCGAGGGATGGATGCCGAGGGTGGCGTCGAACTGCCGTTTGGTGAGCCCGGCCTTGACCGCCACCGCGAAGCCCTGAAGGATCTCGGCCGCCCCCTCGCCGACCATGTGCGCACCCAGAACGCGGTCACTCTGCGCATCGACCACCAGCTTGACCAATGTGCGACTCTTACGGCCGCTGAGGGTGTGCCGGAGCGGGGTGAAGCGGCTGCGGAACAGACGGATCGGTCCACGGCGGCGTGCCTCCTGCTCGCTCAGTCCGACGGTGGCGATCTGCGGCTGCGAGAAGATGGCGGTCGGAATGGCGTCATAATCGGCACGGCTCGGCTGGTTCAGCACGATGGTGCGCGCCACCGCCATCGCCTCGGCCAGTGCCACCGGCGTCAGTTGCCAACCGCCCAGCACATCGCCAATGGCAAGGATCGACGGCACCCGGGTCCGATAGTGCGCATCGACCTGAATCGCGCCGTTGGCGGTGCACTCCACGCCCAACTCCTCCAGCCCCAGGCCAGCGCTGTTGGGTCGCCGCCCAGTGGCAAAGAGCACCTGATCGACCTCGATCACCTCTCCATCCTGCAGCAGCAGTCGTTTGCGGCCAGCCACCCCCGCATCGATGCGCTCGATCTGTTGGTGCAGATGCAGTTCGATGCCGTCGTGCGCCATCTCCTCACACAGGGCAGCCCCCAGATCGTGGTCGAAATTGCGCAGCAGTTGGCCGCTGCGGTGAATCAGATGGGTTCTGGCGCCCAGGCCGTTGAAGATGCCGGCAAATTCGACGGCGATATAGCCGCCGCCCACCACCGCCACGCTGTCGGGCAGTTGGGGGAGATAGAAAGCCTCGTCAGAGGTGATGGCCAGTTCGCGGCCCGGAATCTCCGGCAGTTCGGCCATTCCACCGGTGGCAATGAGGATGTGCGCAGCGCTGTAGCGGCGCTCGCCCACCCTCACCTCGTTAGGACCCGTCAGTCGGGCAGTGCCGGCAATGACCGTCACGCCGGCCCCTTCGAGCAGGCGCTGGTAAACGCCATTCAGCCGGGTGATTTCACGATTCTTGTTCTGGATCAGTTGCGGCCAGTCGAACCGTGGCGCTTCGGGCAGCGTCCAACCATAGCCGGCGGCCTCTTCCCATGTGTGGCTGAACTCGGCAGCGTAGACCAGCAGCTTTTTGGGGATGCAGCCGACGTTGACGCAGGTGCCGCCAAGCGGGCCGGCTTCGACCACTGCCGTGCGTGCGCCCAGTTCAGCGGCAGTGCGTGCGGCACGCACGCCACCGGAACCCGCCCCGATCACCAGCAGGTCATAATCATGAACAGACAAAGGCTGACTCCTGTAGAATTCACAGAAAACTGAATAAGATCGCGTTGCCATGGTACCGGCCGCATCGCCCTGACGCGCCGAACTCCCGATTACAACAACAGACTTTGCCACCTTTCACAAGATCAAGAGATCGAATCCGTGTCCACTTCCGACTCCAATGCCCCCCCGCGCGACCAGGTGTTCGCCCAGCCGCTCGATCGCGTCACCGATTTCGCTTTCGACTCGACCGTGGTTGCGGTGTTCGATGACATGGTCAGCCGCTCGGTGCCGTTCTATGACGAGATGCAGCGGATGACCTGCGAGATCGCCCGCGATTTCGCCGTGCCGGGCAGCAGCCTCTACGACCTCGGCTGCTCCACCGCCACCACCATGCTGCAACTCGATCCGGTGATCGACCCGAGCGTGCGCTTCGTCGGCGTCGACAACTCACCAGAGATGCTCGCCCAGGCACGGAGCAAGCTGCAACAGCATGGGGTGACACGGCCATTCGATCTGGTCTGCGCCGACCTGCACCACGACACCGTGGTCGAGGATGCCTCGGTGGTGGCGATGCTGCTCTGCTTGCAGTTCATGCGGCCACTCTATCGCGAGCGGGTGATGCGCGGCATTTATGACGGAATGCGCCGCGACGGCGCCCTGATTCTGATCGAAAAACTGACCGTCGATGACAGCCTGATCAACCGGCTGTTCATCCAGCACTACTATGACTACAAGCGCCGCCATGGCTACTCTGAGCTGGAGATCTCGCAGAAGCGCGAAGCGCTCGAGAATGTGCTGATCCCCTATCGCTGGGAAGAGAATTACAACCTGCTCAAATGGGCCGGCTTTCGCCATGTCGAGGTCTTCTTCCGCTGGTACAACTTCTGCGGCATTCTCGCCGTCAAGTAGCCGCCTCTTCCGCCCATCCCGTCGAGACTCCTCCCATGTTGCTCGCCTATGGCCGCTTTCTGTTCAAATATCGCAACGCGCTGTTTCCGGTGCTGTTTCTCTCTCTGGCGCTGTTCTTTCCACCCACCGCCGCCTTTGGCAGCGCGATGGCCGACCGCCTGCTCGACCTGGTCGGTTTCGCTGTGCTGCTGGCCGGACTGGCGATGCGCGCGCTGGTGATCGGTCTGGAATACATCCGCCGTGGCGGCAAGGATGGCAAGGTCTATGCCGTGGATCTGGTCACCGGCGGCATTTTCGCCAATTGCCGCAATCCGCTCTATGTCGGCAATCTGCTGATCCTGGCCGGCATGGTGCTGATCTGGCACAACTGGGTGGTCTATGCGGTGGCCACCCTCTTCGGCATCAGCAGTTACATTGCCATCGTCGCGGCCGAGGAGGATTTTCTGCTCGACAAGTTCGGCGATGCCTACCGTGCCTACTGCGCCGACGTGAACCGCTGGCTGCCGAATCCGGACAAGCTGGCCGAGGCCCTCGCAAACGGCAGGCTCAATCTGGCCCAGATCGTGGTCAAGGATTACAACACCTGGTTCACCTGGTTCAGCACCGTGCTGCTGCTGCTGTTCTATGAACGCAGGTCGGCGGCCGAGTACCTCGCCGAGGCCGGTTCGACCGGCTGGATCTGGGGCACGATGGCGCTGCTGTTCGTTCTTTATGTGCTGGTCTACTTTCTGAAGAAGAGCCAGCGACTCAATGCTCGTGGCTGGAACAGCAACCGCTAGATGCTGAAACGGGTCACCCCAGGAGCACAGGGCGGCACTGGCGTGCCATCACTCCGTCGGTGAAACCGCTCCGCCATCGAGATCACCCCACAACCACTGACCGAGGCTCAGCAGCGTCAGTGGCGCGGTCTCGGTGCGCAGGATGCGCGGTCCGACCGTTACCCGCAAAAACCCGGCCCGTTCGAGGCAGTCGGCCTCGGCTTCGGTCAACCCCCCTTCCGGCCCACTGACCAGCACCAACCGCCGGGGCTGCTGCCCGCTCGGCAGCGCCCTGCCCTGCCAGTGCATGAAAAGCTTCAGGTCACCTTCGGCCTGAGCGGCAAAGGTCTCGAGCGCACAGGGCGGGGCGATGGCGGGAATGCGGGTGCGGCCCGACTGCTCGCAGGCGCTGATGACCACCTGCTGCCAGTGCTGCCGCTTGCGCTCCCAGCGCTCCGCGCCGAGCCGCACTTCGCAGCGTGCAGTCAGCAGCGGCGTGATGCGCGACACCCCCAGTTCCGTCAGCTTCTGCAGCGCAATCTCCATCCGCTCGCCCTTGCTGATGGCCAGGCCATAGTGGCTGAACAGCGGCGATTCGGTCGAGGTGGCGCACTGCGCAACCAATTCGACCTGCGCCAATCGCCCGTTGACGCCCAACAGACGGGCCGCGAACTCACCCCCTTCGCCATTGAACAGGGTCAGCGCGGCGCCGCGTTCGAGGCGCAGCACCCGCAACAGGTGGTGCGAGGCAGCTTCGGGCAGGGTCAGGGTTGCGCCGACGACGAGCGGCAGATCGACATGGATGCGCGCAGTGGCCATCGCGGGTCAGTCGCGGACCGCCAGCTCGATGCCTGAAGTGGCCACGGTGGCCAGCAGCTCGATCTCCTCTTCACTGATCACATAGGGCGGCATGAAGTAGATCACATTGCCGAGCGGACGCAGCAGAACGCCCTGCTCGAGCGCATGGCGGTAGACGCGGATGCCGCGACGCTCCTGCCATGGATAGGGTTCACGACGCGCCTTGTCACGCATCAGTTCGATCGCCAGCACCATGCCATGCTGGCGCACTTCGGCCACATGCGGGTGATCGAGCAGATGGGCCGTACTGCGCGCCATCGCCGCCGCCAGCGTGCGGTTGCGCTCCAGCACCGGCTCGATGGCGAAGAGCTCGAGGGTCGCCAGCGCGGCACGGCAGGCGAGCGGATTGCCGGTGAAGCTGTGCGAATGCAGAAACGCCTTCAGCGTGTTGTAGTCGTCATAAAAGGCGCGGTAGATCGACTCGCGCGTCAGCACCACCGACAGCGGCAGGTAGCCGCCGGTCAACCCTTTGGAGAGACAGAGGTAATCGGGGGTGATGCCGGCCTGCTCACAGGCGAACAGCGTGCCGGTGCGGCCGAAGCCGACCGCGATCTCATCGGCGATCAGATGGACACCATGGCGATCACAGGCTTCGCGCAGCAGGCTCAGGTAGACCGGGTGGTACATGCGCATGTTGCCGGCGCACTGGATCAAGGGTTCGACGATTACCGCGCACACCTCATCGGCGTGACGCGCCAGGGTGGTCTCCATCGCCGCGAAGCTGCGGCGGCTGTAGGCTTCCCACGACTCACCCGGCTCGCGGTTGAAGCAGTCGGGGCTCGGCACGGTGATCGCTTCGAGCAGCAGCGGTGCGTAGGTCTCCTTGTAGAGCGCGACATCGCCCACCGCCAGCGCGCCGAGGGTCTCGCCATGGTAGCTGTTACCGAGGGTGACGAAGCGCTGTTTGCGGCTGTGCCCGACGTTGCGCCAGTAGTGAAAGCTCATCTTCAGCGCGATCTCGACCGCCGAGGAGCCATTGTCGGCATAGAAGCAGCGGTCGAGCCCGGGTGGCGTGACCCGCACCAGCTGCTCTGAAAGTTCCACCACCGGTGGATGGGTGAAGCCGGCCAGCATCACATGCTGAATCCGCTCCAGCTGATCGCGGAGGGCGCCGTTGATGTGGGGATGGCCATGGCCGAACAGGTTGACCCACCAGGAGCTGACGGCATCGAGATAGCGCTTGCCGTCGAAATCCTCGAGCCAGACCCCCTGGCCATGTCTGATCGGGATCAGCGGTTGCGATTCGTGGTCCTTCATCTGCGTGCAGGGGTGCCACACCACCTGCAGGTCGCGCGCCATCCAGTGGCGGTTGTCACCAGCGTTCAGGCAGTCGCCCTCGGACGGATGATTCATGCCGGAGCGGCGTGTTCGGCCAGCCCAAGACGGCGGCAGAGGGTGGCGGTCGGCTCGGCCTGATTGAGGCTGTAGAAGTGCAGTCCCGGTGCCCCGGCGGCCAGCAGCTGTTCACACAGGCGGGTCACCACGTCGGCGCCAAAGGCCAACAGTGCTGCTTCGTCGTCACGATGGCCTTCAAGCTTCTTCCTGATCCAGCGCGGCACTTCGGCACCACAACTGTCGGAGAAGCGCAGCAGCCGCTCGTAATTGGTGATCGGCATGATGCCCGGCACGATCGGCAGATCGAGCCCTGCGCGCCGGCACGCCTCGACAAAGTGGCAGTAGGCATCGACGTTGTAGAAGTACTGGGTGATCGCAGCGTTGGCACCGGCCGCCACCTTGTGGGCGAAATGGTGCAGCTCACTGGCATAACTGGCCGACTCGGGGTGCACCTCGGGATAGGCGGCCACCTCGATGGTGAAGTGGTCGCCACTGTGGCCGCGGATGAACTCCACCAGTTCGCTGGCATAGGCAAGCCGCCGGCTGCCCAGCCCCGAAGGCAGGTCGCCACGCAGGGCGACGATGCGCCCGATGCCTGCCTGCCGGTAACGGTCGAGCAGTTCACCGATCTGCTCGCGGCTGTCGCCACCGAATGAAAGATGCGGTGCGACATCGAGTCCGGCGGCCCGCATCGCCAGCACGGTGTTCAGCGTGCCATCGCGGGTCGAACCTCCGGCGCCATAGGTGACCGAGAAAAAGACCGGCGCAAAGCGGTCGAGCTGCGTCCAGGTGCTGCGCAACTTCTCCAGCCCCTGCTCACTCTTCGGCGGAAAGAATTCGAAGCTGAGCTGAAACCCAGACGAAGTCACGACCATGGCTGAGGTTCCCTGCTCAGTATTTGTACTGTTCGGGCTTGTAGGGCCCGTCCACCGGCACCTGGATGTAGTCGGCCTGCTCGGCGGTCAGCCGGGTCAGCACACCGCCAATGCCGGCCACCATCGCTGCCGCCACCTCTTCGTCGAGTTTCTTCGGCAGCACCTCGATTTTCAGCAGCGTCTGCTGACGGTCCGGGCTCTGCTCGGCAAAACGCTGGCCATACAGATGCATCTGCGCCAGCACCTGGTTGGCGAAGGAGCCATCCATGATTCGCGACGGATGGCCGGTGGCATTGCCGAGGTTGACCAGCCGCCCTTCGGAGAGCAGCAGCAGAAAGTCATCGCTGGCGCGGTCGCGGTAGATCTGGTGCACCTGCGGCTTGACCTCGACCCACTCCCAGTTGTCGCGCATGAATTGGGTGTCGATCTCGTTGTCGAAGTGGCCGATGTTGCAGACCACCGCTCCGCTCTTCAGCGCAGCCAGCATCGCCCGGTCACAGACCCGGACATTGCCGGTGGCGGTCACCAGCAGCTCGGTTTCGGCCAGCAGCGCGTGGTTCAGATCCTCCGGCCGCCCGGTGTTGAGCCCGTTCCGATAGGGCGAGACCAGCTCGAAACCATCCATGCAGGCCTGCATCGCGCAGATCGGATCGATCTCGACGACGCGGACGATCATTCCCTCCTGCCGCAGCGAGGCCGCGGAGCCCTTGCCGACGTCACCATAGCCGATCACCAGCGCCCGCTTGCCGGCCAGCAGGTGATCGACGCCACGCTTGATTGCATCGGTCAGGCTGTGACGGCAGCCATACTTGTTGTCGTTCTTCGACTTGGTGACCGAGTCGTTGACATTGATCGCCGGCACCTTGAGTTCACCACGTTTGAGCATCTGCTCCAGCCGGTGTACGCCGGTGGTGGTCTCCTCGGTGACGCCGTGGAT